>JBARXP010000024.1:0-13540 GCA_049647405.1 Elainellaceae cyanobacterium
GCAATGTCTTGGAATGGTGTCTTGACCCCTGGCACGAGAATTATCAAGGCGCACCTGCTGATGGAAACCCCTGGAATGTAGATGGAGAGGGTGGTTACAGGATTTTACGCGGCGGCTCCTGGCTCTACTATCCTAGGAATTGTCGCTCCGCGTATCGGTACGGGGACTTCCTCGACTACGATTCCGTCCACATCGGCTTTCGGGTTTGCTGTTCTCCCCCCAGGGCTCTTCCGTAGCTCTTTACCCTTTTTCCCTCTTGCCCTCTCTTACGAGCGAAGCGAGCGATCAATTTTTTTGATGAAGAACATGCGTATTGATTAGAGCCTTGGATTTTCTCAAAAGCCTAGAGATTTGACACAAAGAGATGGCAATTGAAATCGGATGGCGTATTATCAATCTGCCGATTTCAGTCAAACCCCATTCAACCCCATATCGATCGCCCCTCCAAATTCGGGAATCTTTAGCAAGAGAGAAATGAATAACTGCTCAAACAAAGTGACTAGCACACCTCAGGAGGCATCATGCGATCGCCCTACACAACACTCTATGTCCACTGCGTTTGGTCAACCTGGAATCGGCTCCCCCTCCTGACTGCCGCCATTCGCCCCATCCTCTATGGCGCGATCGCCAAAGAATGCGAAGCCCTCAACTGTAGTGCGATCGCCATTGGCGGCAGCGAAGACCAGATTCACGTGCTGATGCGATATCCGCCGACCCTGAGCATTTCTGAGCTAATGAAGCAGGTTAAAAACAGCTCATCTCAGCTGATCAATCACGAGCTTCAGCCCGACACATTCTTCAAATGGCAAAGCTCTTACAATGCGTTTTCGGTGAGCGATACCACCCTCGATTCCATGGTGTCTTACATTCTCAGTCAAGAGCGCCATCCTCAAGAGCACGAACTCCAAACCCAGGGCACCCCATCTCACATCAATATAGACAGCTCAGCATCAGGTCAAACGTAAGGGCGATCGCCGTTGACCTGCAAGATCGCGTTTACTTTAGCCGCATGTAGACCGTGCCGAGGGCGATCGCCAACACCCCTGCAATGGCGGCGATCGCCGGGGGAAGAGAGGCGTAAGTGCCCTCAGCAATTTGTTGGGCAGGCAGGTAGATGAGCCGTGCCCCGATGACATCATTGAGCTGCCAGCCAAAACCATTTTCTGCGCCATAGCGCTCGATCATGCCAGCGGGGGCAATGTCGGGAGTGCTGTGGCAGTTGAGGCAGCTCGGAGACGAAACCGTTGACGGAAGAGCCATGTAGAAAAAATTTTCGGAGTTCTCATCGGTCCAAAATCCAGTGAGATGCATGGTGCGATCTCGCTTGAATTGTTGAATGATGGACTCTTCAAAAGGCGTTGCTTTGTCTCGCAAACTCGTCGGATTGAGGGCTGCTTCTTTGTAAAGAAATTTGCGGTAGTCGGCATCTTGCTTTCGCAGCTTTTCGAAGACTTGCTGAGCTGAGTAGCTCGGCACGCTCGCCGGAACAAACTCCTCGCCGAGCTGCCCTTCAAACTGGGGCGTGATTTCGCTGTTGGTATAGTCTCGAACAGCGTTCATGGTCGAAAGCAGGGTGTAAGCCTTAGACGACATTTCAGACTGCACCGTGTAATTGAGAACCCGCTCTAAAATCAAGCCGCTGACCAAGACGCCCCCAATAAACACCACCAGCAAACTGGTTGCTAAAGCCTTATGAGAACGAGGCTGAAACAGCCGCTTCAGAGGGCGATATAAAGCTTTGAGTTGGGTGTTTAACATGAGCGATCTCAAAATTAGGACGGTTCAGAAAAATGGTTAGACCCATCAGAAATGTCAGAAATAACGGAGTGAGCGACTAGATAGGCGATCGCCCTACGGCTCCAGGCACAGAGCGCGATCGTCTGAATCGACGCGGGCATTGGTGCGGAGGTAATCGTGAACCCAGTCGCAGGCTGTTGTTTCGAGGTTTTCCAGCAGATTTTGATCGATGAGGCTCAAATTCCAGACTAAGACCGAGGTATCAGAACTGCCAGAGACAAACTGGGTGCCGTCAGGTTTAAACGCGAGGCCGCCCGATTGTTCTTGCTGTCCTTTGAGGCTAAAGAGATTGACGCCCTGCTCTGTCCAGAAGCTGATGGTGCCGTCGGCTCCGTTAGACGCGAGCAGTGTGCCATCGGGAGAAAACGCTAAATCGGTAATCTGCTCTCGGTGACCCTTAAGCGTCTGCAACAGGTTGCCCTGGCGATCCCAGAGACGAATGGTGCGATCGCCCCCTGCCGTTGCCAACCGATCGCCAGCCGGGTTGAAGCTCATCGCTAAAATCGCGCCTGTGTGCCCATGAATCGGATGTTGAGCGACTCCGTTTTTGTCCCACAGAAGAATGGTTTGGTCGTCGCTCGCACTCGCAAGCAGATCTCCGCTAGGGCTAAACTCCACCTGATTGATGGCTCCGGTGTGCCCCGTGTAGACTTGCAGCCGCTGTCCATCCAGGTTCCACAGCCGCACGATGCGATCGCTGCTACCTGTGGCAAAGGTTTCGCCACTCGGATGAAACGCGACCGTATAAACGGAGCCTGGAGAAACCTGAATCACTCGTTGCAGTTGACCCGTGTTATCCCAAAGCTTGACGGTGCCATCGAGTCCTGAGGTGGCAATGCGATCGCCAGATGGCGCAAACCTGATTTGAGTCACAAGGCCATCATGGGCTTTAAACCGATGCAATCGTTTATTGGCGGCGCTCCAGATGATCACTTCGCCGTTGGTGCTGGCACTGGCAAAGCGATCGCCCGTCGGACTGTACGCGACGTTGACCAACGGTGTGTTGTGGTCGGTCAGCTTTGTCATCAGCGGATTGCGGGCTTGCCACAGTCGAGCGGTCATATCCCAACTCGCCGTGGCAATGCGGGTGCCATCAGGACTGAACGCCACTCCAACGACGCTGTTGCGATGCCCGCTTAAGGTGGCATGGGGAATGCCTTCGCTGCTCCAAAGACGCAACGTTCGGTCTTCGCTGACCGATGCAATGATTGTGCCGTCAGGGCTGAAGGCCACATCTTCAACCCGATCGCCGTGGCCTTCAAGCACTTTTACAGGGTCGTCGCCTTCTAAATCCCAAAGACGGAGGGTGCGATCGCCACTGCCTGAAACGAGGCGGCGTCCGTCGGGGCTGAAGTCGATACTCTCAATGTTGCCGCTGTGCCCAGTCAAAACAGTGGGTTCAGCCGTCTCAGAACCCTCCAGTCTCCACAACCGAATCGTTCGGTCGTCTCCGGCAGACGCTAAGGTTTCACCCGTTGGGCTAAACTTCACGTCTCGTACCCAGTCGGTATGTCCCTCAAAGGTTTGCACGAGTTGCCCAAAGTCAGAGGAGGTGACGCCGCTGCCCACATCCCACAATTTCACGGTGCCATCTGCGCTTGCCGAGGCAAGGCGATCGCCATCGGGGCTAAAGTCTACGCCGTGGATATCGCCATCATGGGCATCGATGACTTTAAGCGAGGCTCCATCGCTGCGCCAGAGACGAATGGTGCGATCGGCGCTGACCGTGGCAAACATCGAGCCATCGGGGCTGAAGGCCACATCGCGCACTCGATCCGTATGGTCGGTCAGGGTAAACAGCAGCTTGCCGTCTCGCTGCCACAGTTTCACCGTGTTATCGACGCTGGTCGTGGCAATGCGCTCCCCATCAGGACTGAAAGCCACCCCTCTGACTCCGTCGGTGTGCCCTTCTAACTGGTTGACTTCCCGTGCCCAATAGAGCGCATCTAGCAGGGCGCTGGTGAGATAGCTAGAGAGTTCTGCATCGCGGCGAGCCCAGGGGGTTCTTTGCAGGCGCTCAATGCCCTCAACCCCTTCGGTAATCGCACCAATCCCCTGATTGGAAGCCAGCAGAGCCGTTGCCGTTTTGCTCAGAGAAATCAGGTCTTGGCGCTGGGCAAGGCGCTGATTCTGAAAAGCAATGACGCTGGCACAGACCGCAATCACCGCCACCACGCTAACGCTGCCCAAGAGCGATCGCAGAATGGTAAGCTGCCGCTTTTCTCGACGAATCTGAGCAGCGATCGCCGCCTGACTCGCCGCCATAAACTCTTGTTGGAGGGCAGTCGGGGCTGGGTTTTTCTTGTTTTGAATGGCCTCTTCAAGCCAGTGTTGAGCGATGGAAAACTCGCTGCCCCGCAGCAGTAAATCAGGACTGCGACCTTTGTCGTGCCATTCGCGCGATCGCTGCGACCACTTCGTATGCTGATGCACATGCTCGCGGTCGGTGTCGAGGGTTCTGACCAGCTCGCTAAAGGCCGCACGAAAGTCTTGTTCACCTGTGCTGAAGTCGATCCACTGCACGTTCGCCAGCGCCGGGTGCAAGGCTTCTGATTCAACTGGGCGAGACAGAATGGTAATGATGCGTTTATTGAGCGATTGAGCGTGGCTCACCTCGTCGTCGCAATAGGGTGAATCCAGCCCTTCAGGCGAAATGATGAACAGGAAATTGTCCGATATTTCGATGCCGCGATAGACCTCCTGCTGAAAGTCTTCGCCCGCGTCGATACTTTCTTGATCAAACCAAGTGGTCTTGCCGCAAGATTGCAGCCCATGATTGAGGGCACGGGCTAAATCTCCATCGGCTCGCGAGTAGGAGATAAACACCTCTAGGGTTGAGTCAGTCGGGAGTTTGAGGCTTTCTTCAATAAACTGCGTTTGCAGCAGAATCGGCCCATGCATCGATCGCCCCTGGGCGACCTTGTGCCATCCCTGCACTTTTTTCAGGGTATGCCCCCGAAACAGCACCCCCAGATTTTGGCTTTGGCGCTCCCACTTTAGAGCCTGAGCCAGCACGACCTTGTGAGTGGCGTAGTAGTCTTCGTCGTTACGCAGATTGTTGATCAGTCGTGCGATCGCCCTATCGTAGGCAGCGGCATCTTCGGCATCCGTCAGATCAATCGCTTGAATTAGGCGCAGCTCGTCGGGCATGTCTGCGGCCTCTACCGACCTCACCATTAAAGGAATCAGGCGCTTGTTGAGGCTGATGGCGTAGCGAATCTGGCGCTGACATTCGGGCGATCGCAACAGTTCGGGCGACAGCACACAGACGATATTGTCGGCTTCTTCGATGCCCTGATTGTTGGCTGCGGCAAAGTCCATGCCGCTGCGCACATCTCGCTCACTCGTCCACACGGTGAAGCTTTCGCGGTTGAGCGATCGCCGCAATCGTTCACTCAGACTCGCATCGGCATCGGCGGAGGCCAAAAACACCTGCGTCATCAGGTTATTGGCGTTTTTGGTGCTCTCTGTGATGTATTCACTGTGCAGATCAGTCGGTAGACAGGGCGGCTGCTCATCTCGAAACCGAACCCGCAGCCATTCTTCTGCCTTGAGCCGTTCTTGACCGGAGAGGAGATTGCGCGTTTGGCGATAGTTGCTTTGCCAGTGGAGCGATCGCCCTAACAAATAGGTGTGTTCTTTAACATAAGACCGATGCCGCTCAAAAATAGAGTGCAGCCCTGCCAGAGACGCCTCAAAGTCGTCTACCCCTTCTCGAAAAAACACCCAGTTGATCTTGCCTAAAGCCGGATGCAGATTTGTAAAACTCGAATGCTTTCCCGCTTGGGTGTAGGTTTCCCACTCTTCATCGGTGCCGTTGGGATTGCGCTCTTGCCAGGTGTCGCGGCTAATTTCTTCCACATGCATCAGGGGAATAATGCGCTTCTGGCGCTTGATCGCCAGCTCGACTTCTAGCCGACAATAGGGCGAATTGACCGAATGAGGCGAGATCAGAAACAGAAAATCGTGGGATTTTTCAATGCCATCGTCAATTTGGTTTTGATAGTCAACCCCTAAGGGAATGTCGTCAAAATCAAACCAAACATCAAGACCCGCCTCCATGAGGCGATCGGTGAGTTTCCGCGCAAAAGACTTACTATCTGCCCGACCGTAGGAGATAAATGCATCGTGAAACTCATCCATGGTTGCTAAACACCTGATACCTAGATATCAATGCCGATCAGTATGGGGCCAAACCTAAAGCGAACGGGGCGTGATCCTCGTCGGGGGCACACACCCAAACAGCAGCCTTGACTGATGGCTGCTTAACTTATCACTGAATCTTCGACGCTTGTCCTAAACCTATCCTATCCGTTTGGTTGGGTAGTTCTGGCTACAGGCGATGAAAAAAATATGAACAGAGACAAATGCTCAAGGGTGCTGATGATGACGGCTGAAGATCAGCAGCTGAGCCAAACCAGCGGCGCATTGCTTACGGCTCTGCATGGTTCTGCATTGAGGCTGTGATTTGGCTCATCCCTCGGTGGCGAATTTGTCACGAGCGCTCCCCTTGCTCATCACGTCAAACCCTCTGAAATGTCACTCAACCAGAACGGTCACCGTCACGAGATCAAATTCCATTTTCGTTGATACTAAATTGCAACAGGTTAGCGAATCAAACTGATCTCGACAGCCACCAAGTTTTTCGTTTTTTGATTCTGGCGATCGCTGCTCAACACACATTTTTGGGGATTATCTACCATGACATCATTCACAACACCTACGACACCGTCATCATTCTGGGAGCAACTCTACACCGTATCAGCTCCTTCTCATCCAGCGTTTCGCCATCCGACTCCCTCGGAGCAGGCAGCCCACGATGATGTTGTTTTACCCAGTAAGCCCGTTACGTTGTCCTATCGCGGACAGTCTTACCAGTCGTCGGCTTACTTAATGGAGGGTGTCGGGATGAATGTGAAAGCCTCATATCGGGGTGTCTCTCACGAACTCACTACGTTTTGTGCTTGTCTGACGAGCGATCGCCCCCAGCGCACCCTTTACTATCGCGGCGTTCCTTACGTTCAATAATCGTCACTCCATCATCATCACGGCAATTCGGGTAGAGTAGGTTTCGATAGATCGCATTCGATAGATCGAAATGTGTCGAAACGGAAAACTCTGAAGCGTCATGGACAAATTTGAGAGTATGCGAGCTTTTGTGCAGGTGGTTGAGCAGGAAGGATTTGCCGCCGCTGCTCGATACATGGGCATGTCTCGGTCAGCCGTGAACAAACTCGTGATCAACCTCGAAAACGATTTGGGCGTGCAGCTCCTCCACCGCACCACTCGCCATGTCAGCCCGACCGAAACCGGACGGGCATTTTACTCTCGATGTGTGGGCATCTTAGCCGATGTAGCAGAAGCGGAGTTATCGATCTCGCAGCTTCACGATGAGCCGCGTGGTGTGTTGCGAATCAACGCACCGTTGTCATTTGGGACACAGCATTTGTCGCCTGCGATCGCCACATTCATGCAGCAATATCCTGATCTGACGGTGCAGCTCACCCTTGAAGATCGGTTTGTTGACCCCATTGAAGAAGGCTACGATCTGATCATTCGCATTGCACAGCCCAAAGAATCGCCCAGTCTCATTACTCAACCCTTAACTCCAGTGCGACGGGTGCTGTGTGCCTCTCCTCTGTATCTCAAGCAGCGAGGCATCCCCCTTCATCCCACAGACTTGCGTCAACATTCTTGCCTGCATTACGGCTACTTGGCGACGGGCAACCAGTGGAAGCTCTTGGGAACAGACGGTGAACACTTGATTGCAGTGCGCGGTGCGTTTTGCTCCAACAATGGAGATGCCCTGTGCGATGCAGCCCTGCATGGATTGGGAATTGCCCTCTTGCCCACCTTTATCGTAGGCAGCGCTCTGAAAGAGCAGCGTCTACAGGTCGTGTTGCCCGACTATTGCCCTCCCGTGATCGAAGCCTGTATTCTCTATCCGGTCAATCGCCATCTGTCGGCAAAAGTCACGCTGTTTTCAGAATTTTTGCAGGCTCGCTTTGGCGATCGCCCTCCCTGGGATGCAGGGCTGTAGTTTGCTTCTAACGCTTTATCGAAACAAAATCCAGACGCCAGCTAAGGCAATGATCGCCCCTGCAATTGACCGCAGACTAATGCGATCGCCCATCAACGCCGCAATCGGAATCACGAAGAGAGGGCTGGTCGCGCTGAGAGCCTGAGCGATGCCCGTCGCCGTATATTTCAGGGCGATTTGCTGGAGCCAGATAGCGATAAAGGTGCTGGCAAAGGCGGTCGATGCAATCAGAACCAAAAATCGGGGCGATCGCAAGGGCTTGAGGCTCTCAGCCACCGGGCGCTTTAGAGACATCCAGCCCAGCACCACCACTGTTCCTGCCAAGATTCGCACCAGGCTACTCCACAGGGGGCTGATATCGGTCTCTGCCAGTGCCGCACGAGACAGCACGGCACCTGCGGCCTGACACAGTGCCGCTATGAACCCAAAAAATAAGCCCGTCTTGAGCTGCATCTTGCCTTCTGTCATGCCTTCTACAGTGGCCGACGTTCTCTCGACCACAACCCAGGCCACCCCAAACACCGTTAGCACAATGCCCAGATAGGCTTTTACGTCTAGCAATTCACTCAAAAACACGAGCGCGAGTAGCGCAGCCAAGGGGGGAGCCAGCGCTTCCATGAGCAGGGCGCGTCGTGCCCCTAGCGAATTAAGCGCCAAGAAAAAAGCCGTATCCCCAATGCCGATGCCAACAATGCCGCTGGCAATGAGCATCAGCAAGCTGACCCGATCCATTGCATTCCAGGCGTCTCCCCGCAGCACCAGCGTTATGGAGATCAGGGCGATCGCCACCACCCCTTTCGTCAGGTTGAGCACGGTGGGGGGGAGCTGCCGCCCAAAACTCGCATAGACCGTTGACGAAACCGCCCAAATCAAGGCTGCCGCCAAAGCCGCCACCTCGCCCCGCACATCTCCAAGATCCCAAAACAGTTGGCCCACAGCGGTTTTATCACCCAGATTGGTTAAACCGTTTTAGTGTACTCAACAAAAGACCGCTTCTCTTCCTCCAATGAGTGCAATTTCAACGCTCTGGCTTTGCAGTCCAGCACCTATCCTGCGATCGCCAGTTCAGAACAGTTGAGTCGCACCTCCAGGTACAGGTAGACGCCATCACTAGCCTGAAAGTAAAGATCCATCACATCAGCGCTTTGCTCTGCCGACACCAAACTCGCGCGATATTGGGGAGCCGCGAGAAAATTGAGCCAGTCGGCAACCTGTGTTAAAGGCACGGTCAAGCGACCAAGCTGATACCCGTCTACAGTCTCCACGGAGAAATATGGCTGCTGCATCATGGTGCGATCGCCTCCCAAGTTTGACGATATAGTTCACCTGTACTATATATCGGATTCACTCTATTTTTGGGCGATCGCCTACATTTTTAGGACAAGAGAACTATTTATTGATCGAATAATTGATCGAATTAATGTGCGAATTTATGGTGCCAGCAGCTCGAATTGCGTAAACCTTTATTGAGCGTATGTTGACAATCTCATCCTATTTTTGTAACAATAGATACAGAACAGATAGATCGTTCATCTCAATAAAAGTTGAAACCAGCTTTTGTTTGAAGACGGAAGTAAGGACATTTCCTGAAGGAACGCGCCTCAACAAAAAAACCTGATTCCACACGAGAACGCGCAAGAGAGGCGAAAATTATGTCACTATATTATCGCGGAGTCCCCTACGACAAAGCTCCTGAAACATTGGAAACGACTGAGACTAACATGATTGGCCACTATCGTGGTGCAACTTGGAAAATTCGTCGAGCCAAGCAAGTCCCAGACGATCATGCATCCCATGCTCGGCTAAAGTATCGCGGCGCTTGGGTTCGATAGGGTCAGTCGTCAGTTCCTTAAGTGAGCATTGCTCCTAAACATAGATTGAATGGTTGTGCGGTTTGTAACCCGGCATGGCTAGCTAAACATCTTGAACCGATAAGGTTTGGACTCGTTTGAGTCTGTTCTGGAGCATTACAGCACTTTCAATCACTAATGAATCAAGGGATACTGCATGACGCAGTATCCCTTTTTGTTGCTACAGCCAGCAGCCTTAGCCAGCAGCCTTAGGACATTGTTGTGGGCGCGCACCGCTCGCCCACAACAATGCAGCAATTCTCAGTTTGGCGAGTTGGCTATCCGGCTACGCTTCCGACCCGCCCGCGAATAAATTGCGGGCTAATCAGTGAAAGCCCTGTTGGGGCTAAGATCCGTCGGTTATCAGTCCCGAAGGGACTTGATCATCTGTAGCCCGCAATTTATTTGCGGGTGTTGTGGCGTAACCATAATGAGAATTGCTGACAAAAATGTCTATGAGTCCAAAATCAGTCCACAATATGCTGCCATTCTTGCTGACCATAGGGTAGAGTCCACCAGCCAAACAATTCTCGATTGTCTAAAACGGTGAACTCATACCCTTGATCGCGACGATGATAGAAAATTTCGTCTCGCATCGCAGCGGGTGGGTCAGGAGCCTGATCGAGCTGCTGAATGGTGGCTGGATATTCGCCATGGGCTGCCGCATGAGCCTCTAGCAGCGGAATTAAACTCTCACAGTAGGCTTTGATTTGGTGTTGGTCATGGGTGGCGATCGCCTCCCCCAGGGGCAAGCTGAGCGAGGCTTGCAGCACCAAAAAGAGAGCTGTGGCAGCGGCATAGCGAAGAATTCGCAATGATGTGGGCGATCGCCGCCAAAACCACCAGGCTCCCGCAACCAAGACAATTCCCACAATTATCTGACCGCCAGTGCCCACAATTACAGCCTGAATCAGGAATTGCCAATAGCTCCCCCTCAAAATTAGCGCCGTCAAAGCCCCTACGGGCACTGACAAGACGACTGCGAGTAAAACCGGGCGCAACCAAGGCGATCGCCAAATCGGATAAAAGAGATTTCTCATGATGCTTTAAAGCGAATGGGAGCCAACAACGAACCATGGACAATAGCTCCCATTCTTTAAGAAACCCAAAAGAGATTAGACTGCTTCAGGTTTCGTCTTCAGGTTTTGTCTTTAGGTTGCGTCTTCAGGTTTCGTCTAGCAAGACCGACGGATCAGCGATCGACGGCTGGCGCTGAAAGATGCGAATTTCTGATTGCTGATTCTGATTGCTGATATCTAAGCAGCTCTAAGCAGCAGTTCCGACCTGAAGCCCTGATGGCATATCGAGGGTGTCGCCAATAGACTCGCCATTGTGATAGGCCGCGAGCAAAACCTCACTCGTTTTACCCCAGGCGATCGCCCCCGTATGGTCAAGGCCAATGGCTCCCAAATCTCGCTGATGGGCATGGGCTTCACTGAGCGATCGCACAAATGCCGTCTTCAAGTCAGCCCCATCGGTGACGCGAATGACGACACGAGCAGCCAGACATTCATCCACAATATCTTCACCGATGCCCGTGCAGCTTACTCCCGCCTCCGCCGAGGCATAGTTTCCGGCAGGCATAGCCGAATCGCTCACCCGCCCAATGCGCTCAAAGCCCTTGCCGCCTGTGGAGGTGCCCGCAGCAATGCGACCTTGGCCATCGAGGACGACGACCCCAATCGTGCCCCGACCTGCCGTTGACTCGGCCATCTCGTCTTCGGCCACCACTCCAGCCATCGATCGCGAAAAGTTTCCCTTGCGCTCTTGCAGCCACTCTTGCAGCCGCAGCTCAGTTAGGGGGTCATGGTCGGGCAATTGCAGCTCTCGCAGCAGATGAGCCGACCCTTCATCCGACAAAATTCGATCGGGACAGGTTTGCAAAAACTCAGCCAATTGAATCGGATTTTTGACCCGCGACACATTGATCACGCCGCTAAATCGCTGGATCGCACCGCTCATCAGCGAGGCACTCATCCGCACCTGGCCATCAGACTGAAGGACGGAACCTGTACCCGCGTTGAAACGTGGATTATCTTCTAGCAACTGGCAGCCGCGTATCACCGCCGCTTCTGCCGTAGCCCCATCGCTCAACAGATCATAGACCTCCGTCACGACGGCAAAGAGCGATCGCCGCACGACATCTGCTCCTCCCTTGCCCTGCAAAGAACTCCCAGCTCCCCCATGAATAATTAGCTTTGGCTGCACCCCAGTCGATGTCATGAACTTAGCCCCTTAAGAAGAAGTCATTCTTCACGATACAGTTTCTATCTCATTGGCGATAGCTCTTATTCGGTCTTGCCAAAGGTTGAGCGATAGGTCTTCTTTTTGGTCTGCTTAGAGGAAGACGGCATTGAAGGATAGTATTTGAACCGATCCATTACTGTTTTTGCTGCCCTGACAACGGTCATATCTGGGTCGCGCAGCGATCGCCGCACGTAGGGAATCACACGACTCGATCGAATCGAACCCAAACCTTCGACTGCGGCAAAGCGCACCGCCGGATCGGTATCTTGACTCAATTTGCCCAGGAGAGGCACCGTCTGACGAATCGCCGGAGCGGTTGAATTGGCCGAGGCAATCGAGCTGATGGCGATCGCCACAGCTTGGCGCACGTTGCTCGATGCAAACAGTGACAACCGCTGAAGCTCTGATAAATGAGACGGTTGTTTCGACTGACCCATGTTAAAGATGACGCGCACGAGGTCTTGTTGCTGAACGTCTGTCAACCCTGATCGCACAAAGCTAATTTCTGACTGAGTTGCATCGACTAGGGGAGCTGGGGTCTCCGCAGGTGGAGACTCGGGCACCGTTAGATCGGGCGTGTTCAGGGTTAGCGATGGAGGCTCAGCAGGCGGTGTGTCGGTGGCCTGGGCATCAGGCAGTTTGGATGTAGGCGATTCGGATGCAGGCGATTCGGATGCAGGTGGTTCAGATGCAGGAGATTCGGATGCGGGTGGTTCGGATGCAGGCGGTTCAGATAAAGTCGATTTGGATGCAGGCGGTTCGGATGCAGGCGGTTCGGATGCAGGCGATTCGGATGCAGGTGATTCGGACGCAGGTGGTTCAGATGCAGGCGGTTCGGATGCAGGCGATTCGGATGCAGGTGGCGACGAATCAGAAGGTTCTTCTGTCGGCAATTGAATTTTGGTTGGCCGATTAGACTGAATCGTCGTTGTTCGTGAAGGGGCTGATGCCCCTGTCCCTGATTCACCCGCATCAGACTTCTGGCCGAGCTTTCGCTGAAAGTCACTCCTGAGGGCTTCTGTTGCAGCCCGCAGACGAGACTCATGGGTGCGCTCCAAGTCTTGGAGGGCACGCTTTGCCTGGTCAATCTCCTGAGTTTTTGCTGCCAGGGCATTGCCCATAAACAGATACATGAGGCCAGCACCAATCAAGACGCCAATTACAATACCCATTACAAGTGCCATAAACTCTCCGAAATGATGAGGTGTGTTAGTTTCAGACCCCTGATCGATTTGATAAGTAGGGAGACACAATTAACGATAAAACCCTAAAGATAAAACCCTTAAATTGATTAGGATTTAGAGACCAGAATGAACTAGAAACCAGACACCCCTAAGCATCGCCATTATCGCGTTAAAGGCGATCGCACTCAATATTCTTGTGCTGGGCGATCGTTTTAACTCACCGTTATGTCTGATCAGAACATTTCTGATCAGAACCCGGAGAACGACGGCGACGACATCGCTCTGAGCAATATTTCACGTCATCCCAGCAGTCTTTCCATTTCTTGCGCCACTCAAACGGACGCTGACACACGGGGCAAAGCTTAGTCGGCAAGTCAGATTTTGAACGGTTACGTCCCATGCAGATTTCCGGGTTGCTCTTT
>JBARXP010000025.1:0-6660 GCA_049647405.1 Elainellaceae cyanobacterium
CGATGTCAATGCTGGAATAGAGAAGCCCACCGGGGTTAGAGCGCAGGTCTAACACATAACCCTGAACCCCTTGATCTTCTAAATCTTCGATCGCCTCTTCCATTTCTTCGGCAGCATTTGCACTAAATTGAGTCAGGCGAATGTAGCCTACTCCCTCATCGACTCCTTCACTGCGGTACTCATATCGCACCGGATGAATCTCAATGCGGGCGCGGACAATTTCGAAGTCAATTTCCCGTTCTCCTCGCTGAATAGTCAGCGTCACGCTGGAATCAACTGGGCCGCGAATCAAGCTAACGGCTTCATTGATATCCATCCCCTCGGTGGTCTGGCCATCAATCGCTTGAATGATGTCACCCGACGCAACACCCGCATCAAATGCAGGGGTGTCTTCAATTGGGGAAACCACGACGAGGTCATTGGTTTCTTCTTCTTGAGAGATCTGAATGCCAACACCTGTCAGTTCACCAGAGGTGTCGATCTGCATGTTTCGGAACTCTTGGGGATCCATGAAGCGAGTGTATGGATCATCCAGCTGCTCTAGCATCTCGCGAATCGCAACATATGCATCTTCGCGGGTCGAATAGTCTTGCTCTAAATAATCTTGGCGAACGGCCTGCCAGTCAACCTGGTTGAATGTGGCATCTACATAGGTGCGATCGACAAGCTGCCATACTTCATCAATTAAATCTTTCGGACTGTCTTGAAAAAAGGCCTCGCTGCGGGACAAATGCAACCCACCGATGACTGTACCAATAACTGTGAAAACAAAGGCGGTTGAACCCAAAACGAGGAAACGCTTCACAACTGTCATGCTCCGAAGAATTATAGTGCGACGTATGGTTATGAGGTAAGCCCAATCTAGCACACCCCTCTATATAAGTGGTGCTCGATCGTCCATTCCAAAGAATTCCTTCAAAATGGTTGATTGACCGGACGATCGACCGATAAAGCTTTGCAGGTTTAGCGCCACTCTAGTCTTGCAGGTAAGGCTGATCGGTGAGGAGAGCGATTTCAGCCCTGACAAACTCGCGTCCGAGGTAGAGGGCATGTTCAAATCGAGTTAACGGGCAAGGGTTCGCGGTTTCTGTAATGGCGATGCCTATCTCTTTTGCTGTACGACCCGTGTAAATCTTAGTGGGCTGGCGTTGGGAGGGGCGATCGCACGGAATCGGCTCCCCTGTCTCAGGATCGATGGCTTCTCCCTGATCGTTAATGTTGTTGCTGTAATGAGCTGCACAGATGAGATGGCGATCGGAGTCAAGATAAATCAGAAAATATCCTGCTGGGTCAAGCTCGATATCGCGATTTGATAGCTCATGATCTAGAGCTGTCATGGTTTCAGCAAGATGCTTCGAGACTTCATCCAGTTGTCTGGTGGCAGAAATTAAAGGATGTTCAATCGCTTGAGTCATAGGTCAAATCGTATCAGGACTGAAAAACTGGGTTGAAAACGTAACCAACGATTGTAGCAGAGACGAACTTTTGGTCGGGTTTGACCTGAAGTTTGCCAGCAATTCTCAGTCTGGCGAATCGGCCATCTGGTTACGATTCTCACTTGCCCGCGAATCAATTGCAGCTTAACCAGCAAAAGCCCCGCTGGAGCCAAGACCAGGAATTGGGACAGGATAGGTTCCAATCACTTTTTCTCGGGATGCTCTTCGGTAGAAGGATCTGCTGCGCCTAGCTGATTGATCGAGCGAATGAGCTGGCACAGGCGGCCAAAATCGCGCTGATTAAAGTGGAGCACAAGGCGAGGTAAGTCTTTCACCTCTGGATCTGACTCTTGGGGCAGCGCCTGACTTTTGACAATTTTGCCTTTCACCAGAATGTCGCTAAAGCTCTGATTGAGCTGCTCAACATGGTTATCTGTTAGCTCAGAGCGAAGACAGATGACCAGCATCTCTCCCACATAGCGGCTGGAATGGAAGACGCGGTAAAAATGGGTGATGGCGTCGCAGGCATCGTCGATACTATCGACGATGGTGTAGATATCTAGGTCGTGAGGACTGACCAACCCTGACTTGAGCAGGTTTTCGCGAATATATCGATCCCAATTTTTCCAATAGCTGTGCCCAGGCTCATCAATCAAAATCAGGGGCACGGGCTCAGACTTTCCGGTCTGAATCAATGTGAGGCTTTCAAAGGCTTCATCTTGAGTGCCAAAACCGCCCGGAAACAGCACCAACGCGTCGGTTTCTCTCAAGAAAAACAGCTTGCGGGTAAAGAAGTACTTGAAGTTGATCAGCTTGCGATCGCCCTCAATAAACGGGTTAGCCCCCTGCTCAAACGGCAGCTGAATGTTGAGCCCAAAAGAGTTTTCGACTCCGGCTCCTTCATTTCCGGCTTGCATAATGCCGCCGCCAGCGCCCGTCATCACCATAAAACCCAGCTCAGCGATGCGACGACCAAACTCAGCAGCCATCTGATATTCAGGGTGTTCGGGGGCGATGCGAGCCGAGCCAAAGACCGTCACCTTGCGGGTGTGGCGGTAGGGATAGAAAACGCGGAACGCCTGCTCCATGTCTTGCAGGGAAGAATTGAGAATTTTCCAGTCGAGCCGATCGGCTTCTACCTCAGCCATGCGAACTAGCGTGGTCAACGCTTGCTGAATTAAGGCTCCGTGGGTCACATCTGACAACTGGTTCAGCAAATCATCAATTTCGGCTCTAAACGATGATAGAGCTTGAGGGGAGGAGGAGGAAACCATGAACTTCACTGGTCGTCAGCACCCTATTCTAGCCAGAAACTGGGGTTATTGAGGCAAGCGATTGAAGGATGGGTGAGATTGTTGGGTGAGGGTCAACATCAGATTCGCTGCGCGGTCGGTAATCAGCGGCCAGTCGTTGGCAGCAAGGAGACGGTGTGGGAAAAGCTGGCTGGAAAGACCAACGGCGATCGCCCCCCAGTCGATAAACGCACGGGCGTTGTCTAAGGTGACCCCTCCTGTTGGAATCAGCGGAATATTGCCCAGGGGGCCACGCAGACTCTTGAGATAGCTGACGCCACCCATGGCGCTGATGGGAAACACCTTGACGCTATAGGCTCCGGCCTGCCAAGCCCTGACAATTTCGCTAGGGGTGAGCGCCCCAGGAATGATCGGAACCCGCTGCTCTACCGCCACCCGAATCATCTCCAAATTGACATGGGGGCTAAAGACAAACTTGACCCCCGCTGCGATCGCCCCATCGAGCATCGATCGGTCGAGCACTGTGCCTGTTCCTACGATTGCAGCAGGATAGTCGTGACCGATTTGGGCGATCAGATCGGCTGCGCGATCGCTGTCCCAGGTGATTTCGATTAGCCGCATTCCGGCTTTGATCACCGCCGCTGCCATGTGCTGTCCCTGCTGATAGCTAGCCGCACGGATGACGGCGATCGCACGCTGTTCTTCGAGCAGACTGAGCCAAGATTTGGGAGACATAGGAGTGAGGGGGAAAGAGAGAGAAGGGAGGAGTTGGCAACCTGTGCTTACCCTAGTGGCGCGACATGACTAAAAAAGTGGGATGCAGTAGGTTGGGTTGAGGCAACGAAACCCAACAATACCGACATTTTCGTTGGGTTCGCTATCGCTTAACCCAACCTACCAAACTAACTGTGTCGCAGGCGATTTGAATCGTTTATGGATCTTTGCAGATTGATGGTGGAGTGCGCTAGTAGCGAATGCGGGGGTCGATCCAGGCGTTGATCAGATCGATGAGAATGCTGGCGATCGCCACGATTGCGCCAAAGAAGACGATCGTCCCTTGAACGACGGCATAGTCTCGTTCTGAGATCGCTTCGTAGAAACGACGACCCAGACCGGGCCAGTCGAAGGTGACTTCAGTGATCACGGCTCCGCCCAACAGCGACGCAATGGTGAGGCCGAGCACGGTCACGAGAGGAATGAGCGCATTGCGGAGGGCATGAACCATGACCACGCGAAACTCAGGAATGCCCCTCGCCCGTGCTGCTTCGACATAGTCGGAGCGGAGAGTCTGCTTGAGATTGACCCGCACAATGCGCTCAAAGATGCCGCTGAGCAACAGCCCCAACGTAAAACTGGGGAGAATTAAATAGTAGAGCGACGTGCTGAACTGACTCAGGTTGCCATGCAGCAGACTATCTAATAGATAAAGCCCCGTTGGGCCATCGGGCGGCTCACCCCGGAGAGGGTAGCGAGACCCCAGCGGAAACCAGCGCAGGTTGACGGCAAAGAGGAGCTGGGTCAACATGCCAAACCAATACATCGGCACCGCGTAGGTAATGATGCCAAACAGTCGCCCGCCTGCGTCAATGGGCGTATTGGGCCTAGAGGCTGCAAGAGAACCCACCGCAACACCAATAAACGCAGAAATCGCCATGCTAAGGAGCGTCAACTCAACCGTGGCCGGAAAGTGAGACAGAATGATTTGCAAGACCGGGCGATCGTCTAGAGAAACGCCCAGATCAAACCGCAGCAGGTCACCCAGGTAGCGCAAATATTGAATAATCAGCGGAGCATTGAGGCCGAGCCGCTCGCGCATGGCCTCACGGGCCGCTTCTGGAGCCCGCGCCCCCAGCGCCACATCGACCGGATCTCCTGGCGTTGCCCGCATTAATAAGAAGACAAAGGTGACGATAGTCCACAGCATCAGAGGTGCCAGGAGCAACCGAGTGAAAATATAGTAGAGCAGGGCTTTGGAGCGAGACATGGGGCGATCGCCAACGGTGTTAAATCAAGAACAGCGTAACCCATGGAGAATACGCTGTTGGCTTAAGGTTCGTCAATTGGAAGATTTCATCCAAAATCCAAACTCTCAAATCTAAAATCTGAGAGAATCTACAATGGATTCAGATCACTTTAATATGCCACTATGCCCTGCCTCACGTTGGATTTGATAACATCTGCGTCCATTCTTGGAACCGAGCCAGACGTTCTCCTCCGATTCATTCAGGATAAAAAAGTGCCTGGTGTGTTGTTTTTTTCAGAGCAGCCCAAAATGTCTGTATTCACACTGGCTTATCTTCTCAACACAACTCCAGAAGTCTTGATGGACTGGCTCGAAGATGAAGCTCTGGCTGAAATGATCGAGGAGGTTGATGGGGATGAATGTTATGAGGGTGATGAGGGACGACGAGTGTATGAGTCTCTTGTCGCTGGGGAATCAGCATGACATGGCAGATTCGATACACCAGAACATTTTATAAAGAGCTTGCTAAACTTCCTTTAAAAACAAGGCTTCAGATCGAAGTATTTGCCTTCGGAGATGACATCAAGGAAAATCCGTTTGGCAGCGGGAAGTTAGAGAAGTTATCGGGATACGACGAATACTACAAAGCTCGATTTGGTGTTTATCGAATTGGGTTTCGGGTTGATACAACAGCACAAGTTGTCGAGTTTAGACGAGTGAGACATCGTCGAGATATCTATCGAAAATTTCCTTAACAAATAAGCCCCATCCTCAATTACTACGCGATCGCCCCTCATCCAAACTCCAAACTCTAAAATCCAAAATCTAACTCCCTTCTCCCAACTCCTCATCTTCTACGGTTGACTCAGACCAGCACTATGCGTATGCTTTTTCATTAAGCTGTCTCACCGATGGCTTAGTTCAGAACTCAAGACCTTGGCACCACCTGTGAGTGCTGCGAACACCCACAGATGGCTAACCCACCGCGACTGCGAATGCCAGTCGGGGGGCTAACGGTTCATGGTAAACCGTGGCTGCCTCGAATTGCACACACATTGCGGGGTAGCCAGGAGACTGAGTTCTGGTTTCCTTCTGTTGTTTATTTTCAAAAAGGAACCAGAACCCCATGTTTCAACCGTTTGAATCGGGCGCATTTGCGTCCACAGCTTCCGGTGGCAATTTTCCATCACCTTCTCAATCGAGTCCGCAAAATGAACCCGTCCGGCACTTGCTCTACGGCTCGCCCAAAGCCATCCAGATCGTGATCAAGACCCTGCATCGGCTGGGCTACGCCGAACCCAACGAGTGGAGCCGACCGATGCCGACCGACCGACCCGGTGAAATGATGTGCATTCTCACCAAAACCGTTCAGATTGAGTGAGCCTGAACGCTCACCCCTAATGTCTGCTAAGGCGTTGGCTTGCCTGGGCATAGCCCGTATCGCTCCTATTTTTTATGAGGGCGATCGCCCCTCTTCACGTACTGCGATCGCGTAGCGTGTGCAAAGCACAATCGCCACTACTCCAAAATCCAAAATCCCCAATCTAAAATCCAGCGATCGCCCTTTTCAACAAACTCGTGAAGTGAGCGTTGGCTTGCCTGGGCGTAGCCCGTATCGCCCCCTATCCAAAATCCCCAATCTAAAATCCAAAATCCGGCGATCGCCTCAAGGAAAAATTTTGTAAATTTTTTGTCGGTGGGCAACTCGTTCACAGATTAAGGTTTTGGATGACTTATCAATGGTGAGACCGATGCGATAATCGCCGACGCGAAATTTGTATTTGTCAGCATATCCTTTCATCTTTTCCAGATACCCGATAGCAAATGGGTTGTCGCATTCTAAATCATTGAAAACGATCGCCTCTATGCGTCCCTTTATAGGCTGAGGGATCATTGTCAATTCTTTTAAGAAGCGTTGGGTATATTTGGAGCTTAGACTAAAGGCTCAAGTCGCTTTTTTTGTGGCTTTAGTCTAAACTCCAAGTTCTCCGGCCACTGCCCCCAAACC
>JBARXP010000026.1:0-27172 GCA_049647405.1 Elainellaceae cyanobacterium
GCAAACTTGGGAATGGAAGTGATGCACGAGCGCAATGCTCACAACTTCCCTCTCGATTTGGCGAGTGCTGAGTCTGCACCTGTCGCGCTGACTGCTCCTTCCATCAACGGCTAGAGCTGAAAGCGACTGGACTGCCAGTCTCACAGTCTGACTAGAGTTTAGCCAGATGTTTGAAAGGGTGCTTCCTAAAGGAAGCACCCTTCTTTTTTTGAATATAGACTTTTGTAGATGTAGAGAGGGAGATCGATTGCTGTCAGTGATTCTCAGTACGGCTATGTCACACCGTTGAGTTTGGTCTACAGTGTGACAGCCGTGTGCTGAGTTACTAGTGAGCCAAAGCGGCTTTGCCGATTCTGGTAAGTAGATTGCCTTAAATATTTACTGCTTGCGTACGATGGGTTAGCGAAGCGTAACCCATGCAGGCGTTGGGTTATTGCCTTCGGCAAGGCTTTGCCTTTCTTGAATGCCCCTTGGGCTATACGTTCCTCAACCACAACCTACATATACCTACGTTTATTTTTGTCCACCTACTTATCACTGAAGCGTCTGGAAAATCGTCACGCCTTTTTTGTCACGCTTTCGGGTCATACCTACCTTAAATTGGGCGATCTAGAAACCGCTGAGTCACTCTTCATGGCGGCGCAGGCGTGGACCACGTCCCTTGAATAGCATCTTCGCCCTCACCTTCCGATGCTGTTGGGAGAAGGTATGCAACAGGACTGAATGTGAAGCTCCTTACGATAAAGCATGAAGTAGGTAGCCATCACTAAACGGCGAGATGGCGTTATCTGAGTGTGTGCTGGGGGGCACACGCCGTTCGCTTTAGTTTTGACCCCATACTTAACGATAACCGTTTAAGTTGGGAATCATAAAACTTAGCAAGCGGTAAGCTAAAGAAAGAACAATAAATCATGTAAATCATCCAAATTATAGGCTTTCGACCATTGATAGGATTTGTGCCAGCAGACAAGACACCTGTTGGCAATCTAGAGCACCCTATCTCCCACAGAGCATGAATTCATTTTCTTTTGTTCGGTTAGCTGTGCAGCCTAGACTTCAGGCAATTCTGAAGACAGTCCCCTTAAGAACTGCCTTTGTGGTGCCGTTCCTGTTGCAGATTAGTTTGGCGGTTGGCATCACCGGATGGTTTTCAATCCGGAATGGTCAGCAGGCCGTTAACGATGTCGCTCATCAGCTTCGAGATGAGGTGTCGCAACGGATCAATCAGAAACTAGCTGAATTTTTAGCCGATCCACTCTTGGTTAACCAACTAAACGAAAAAGCTGAACGCCTGGGCTATATCGATTTACAAGATTCTGAACAGCTATATCGTCACTTTTTTGAACAGTCTGAAGACTTCGAAACTGTTGAATCGATCTTCTATGGTGGGGCAGACGGAGAATTTATTGGAAAAACTCACCTTGAAAGTGCAGAGCGATCGCAAGACTTGCAGATGGTGGCAGGAGCTAAAACCCAGGGCAGCATCCAGTTTTATGGCTTAGATGCCAAGGGTAAGCCAGTTGATCTAGTGCGAGAAGTTCCAGACTTTGACCCCCGCGATCGCCCTTGGTACAAAACTGCGGTAGCGGCAGGCAAGCCCGTCTGGGGTGAGGTGTTTACCTATCATGCGTTTCCGGTGCTTGCAGTTCCGGCAATGGTTCCGATTTATGACTCTGAAGGCGACGTGCAAGGCGTATTAGGCAATAACTTTTTCCTTGATCAGGTCAGCGAATTTTTGGCTAGTCTCAAGGTCGGCCAGACGGGGCAAACGTTTATTGTGGAGCGCTCAGGGTTAATTTTGGCGAGTTCAACCCTGGCTCAGCCCTTTCGATTGATCGAAGGCGTGCCTGAACGATTCACGATGGTCGATAGCGGCGACCCGTTAATGGAAGCTTCGGGTCAGTTTTTGCTCGATCATTACGGCAGCTTAGAACAGATTCGTCAGCCTGCACAGCTTGAGTTTTGGCTGGATCGCGATCGCCAATTTGTTCAAATTGCCCCGTTTCAAGATGAGAAAGGCTTGGACTGGCTGATTGTTGTCGTGGTGCCCGAATCAGACTTCATGGGAGCGATTCAGGCCAACACGCGCGACACGATTTTTTTGTGCTTAGGCGCACTGGGCGTGGCGATCGCCCTGGGGTTGGTGACGGCTCGCTGGGTGACTCGACCCCTGCTACAGCTCAGTCAGGCATCGAGGGCGATCGCGGCTGGAGATCTAAACCAGCGCGTTGAGGTTGAAGGCAGCCAAGAGATTAGCCGTCTCGCTGAAACGTTTAATCACATGGCTCAGCAACTGCAAACGTTGTTTATCGACGTGCAGCGGAGTGAAACTCGGTTTCAAAATTTGGCAGAAAATACGCCCGGAGTCATCTATCGCTACGTTGTGTCGCCTGATGGCAGCGATGTCATGCCCTATATTAGTCTGGGCTGCCGTGAGGTTTTGGGCATTGAGCCGCAAGACGTGCAAGCCAATGTCGATGTGCTGTGGCAGATGATTCATCCAGAGGATAAGTCAGCTCTGCGAGACTCGTTGGCCGAGTCTTATCGCACCTTAAACTCCTGGTTATGGGAATGGCGCATTGTTACAGGTTCAGGTCAGATTCGATGGCTCCAAGCTGCTGCAAAACCTCAGCGTTTAGACACGGGCGAAGTGGTCTGGGATGGCCTGATTCTCAATGTTACAGATCGCAAGCGAGCCGAGGAGTCATTAAAAGAGAGCGAGCAGCGGTTTCGCTATGCCATAGCTGAAGCTCCATTTCCCATTGTGATCCACGCTGAAGATGGTGAGGTCTTACGGGTCAATCACACTTGGACTGAGCGGTCAGGTTATCAGCACGCTGATATTCCAACCATGCAGGAGTGGATGTTAAAAGCCTATGGAGAAGAGCACAAAGAGATCAAAGCTCGCATTGACCGACTCTATGGTTTGAGCAGTCGGGTTCAAGAGGGTGAGTTTTCGATCAAGACTCGTTCTGGAGAAACCCGCATTTGGGACTTTAGCTCAGTGCCGCTCGGAACAATGGCCGACGGACGGCGATTAGTCATGTCTTGTGCCGTAGATATCACCCAGCGGAAGAAAATCGAGCAGGATGTTTGGCGATCGCGCCAGCAAATCGCTGACATTCTCGAAAGCATCACCGACGCCTTTTTTGCCCTCAACCACGACTGGCAATTTACCTATGTCAATCATCGGGCTGAGCAGATCTTGCAGCGATCGCGCCAAGATCTCCTTGGCAAAACCATCTGGCAAGAGTTTCCGGCGGCCATCGATATTCCCCTCCATGCTGAATTTCATCGCGTGATGCAAGACCAGGTGAGTACGGTTTTTGAAACTTTCTACCCACCGCTCGATGCCTGGTATGAAGTACATGCCTATGCCAGCCCTGACGGGATGACCGCTTATTTTCAAGATATTACGGCACGAAAAGAGACAGAAGCTCTCTTACAACAAACAAATCGAGAACTAGAGCGGCGCGTCGCCGAACGAACCGCCCAGATTCAGCAGGTGAATAGCCGACTCTCGCTGGCTCTGCGAGCCGCCCACGCCGGAACCTGGGAATGGGATATGCAGACCAATGAATTTTTCTGGTCTGACGAAAATTATCGGCTCATCGGTTACGAACCCAGAAGCTGCGATTCCACCTATGCAAACTGGCTGAATGCAATTCACCCTGACGATGTAGAGAGAGTGGAGGCTCAGGTCAGCCATGTGGTTGAGCAGGAAGAAGCGCTGAATTTGGAATATCGGGTGCTGCTTCCCGATGGCAAGGTTCGGTGGTTGGGAGACCTGGGCGAAATTGTCTACGATGCAGACGGTCAGCCTAAAGGGATGGCAGGCATTCAGGTCGATATTACCAGCCGCAAACAGGCAGAGGAGCAGCTCCGGCTCAGCAGTGAGCGTCTCAGTCTTGCGAATGCCGAGTTGGCTCGCGCTGCCCGCCTTAAAGATGAGTTTTTAGCAGGCATGAGCCACGAACTCCGCACCCCCCTTAACTCTGTGTTGGGCTTATCAGAAGCCCTGTTAGAACCTGTCTTTGGCGATCTCAATGACCAACAAACTCAGTTTATTGGCATGATTCAGCAGAGCGGACAACACCTACTCGATTTGATTAACGATATTCTCGACCTGTCAAAGGTGCAGTCTGGCAAGATGGAATTGCTGATGAATTGGGTCTCTGTAGACGAGTTGTGCGAGATCAGTCTTTGTTTTGTGAAGCAACAGGCCAACCATAAGCAAATTGCGCTAGAGTGCCAGATTGATCCGAATATTGGAGAAATTTGGGGTGATGAGCTGCGAATGCGCCAGGTGTTGATTAACCTGCTCAGCAATGCAGTCAAGTTCACGCCAGAAGAAGGGACGGTGACATTGACCGTCGCGATCGATCTTCACCACGATGCAGTGGCGCTCCATGTAACGGATACAGGCATTGGCATTGCAGCCGAGAACATAGGGCAATTGTTTCAGCCGTTTATTCAGCTCGATAGCGGATTGGCACGTCGGTACGAAGGCACTGGACTGGGTCTATCGCTGGTGAAGAAAATTGTGGAGCTACACGGAGGCAGCGTCGGTCTAGATAGTGTGGTTGGTCAAGGGAGTCGCTTTACGGTCTTATTGCCCCGACGACAGCAGACAACCCTCGATGTAGAAGAAAAAGGTGGTGAAGAAAAAAGTGGTGGACAAAAAGGTGGTGAACAGCATCGCTTAAGCGATATGGCCATGAGATCGTCGGAGTTATCAGAAAGTCCGTCAGAACATCTCTTCGATGAAGACTCAGACGTTGACCCTGAATCTCGATTGATTCGGGTGTTACTCGCTGAAGATCATGAAGGTAACATTATGGTGTTGTCTAGCTATCTTCGGCATCAACAGATGGAAGTCACGGTGGCGCGAAGCGGGCTTGAAGTGCTCGATTATGTGAAGCAGCAATCGTTTGATGTGATTGTGATGGACATCCAAATGTCAGAGATGGATGGTCTTACAACAATGTATAAATTGCAGAATGAACAAGCGATGCAGACGGTTCCTATCATTGTGGTGACGGCACTGGCGATGCCGGGAGATCGCGAACGCTGCATGGCTGCGGGTGCTCAAGATTATTTGACAAAACCCGTTAGACTCAAGCACCTGCGATCGCTCATCCGAAAATACACCCGAGACTCGTCTCTTTAAGTCTGACTCTCAACTCTTGAGGCATGAGGCCGCGCTTTAAAGGGCTTGAACCCGCTGTAGGCTTTCCAAAATCATCGCATATTGAAAGTTACTGGTTTTCTCAGCCAACAAACTGCCAATCGCTAGGTCATATTCGCTAACCTTTGCAATCGTTTGAGCGATCGCCCTAGGTTCTCCTAAGCAGAGTTGATGGTCGAGCTGAGAACGAAGCTCTTTGGGCAGACGGGCAAGGGCACGATCAAGTTCTTCTAAGGCGACTTTAGCTGCCATTGGAGAGCGATCGCCATTGACATAGCGATCGCGCAGGTTGAGATAGCACTGAGGATAATCAAACTCTGCTACGTCTAACACTTGATTAATATTGCGGAGCAAATTTTTAGCACTTTGCTCAATCGTTATCGCGTATTTTTTCTGCTTGGGATTAAGAGCACAATCTTGCTTAAGCTGACGAGCGAAGCCCAAAATCGCATTGAGGGGCGATCGCAGCTCATGCTTCATGTAGGAGATAAATGCACTTTTCGCCTGGTTGGCTGACTCGGCACTTTCTTGCGCTTGCTTGAGTTCGAGTTCGTTTTGCTTGCGATCGGTAATGTCTTTTAATACACCAATCACACATTCCTTGTTATTGATCCAACTGATGTTGGCAGAGAGGAGAACGGTTCGGGGTTGACCCGACTGAGTCCGCCAGACGACCTCAAAGTTTGGCAGCCGTTGGGTCGTTTTCAAGATCTGGAGAAAAGCCTGTTGGTCTTCTCGTTTGTCCCATAACCCCAAATCAGTACAGGTTCTGCCGACTAGGTTTTCGGGCAACGCACCATAAAATTGGGTAAAGCTCTCGTTAATCTCCAAAAAACGTCCCTCCAGATTGGTTATCCAGCCGGGAGACGGGTTGCTATGAAACACGGTGGCAAATCTTTCTTCAGAGTTTTGCAAATAGACTTCAGCCTCTTTGCGATCGGTAATGTCACGGGCAGCAGCATAAACCAGATTACCAATGGGAACCGATCGCCATTCAATCCATCGGTAGGAGCCATCCTGACATCGATAGCGATTGACGAAGTTGTGAACCTCTCGCCGATGGGCCAGCGCCGCCATTGTATCCAACGTGCTTTTTAGGTCATCAGGGTGAACATAGTCTAAAAAACTAGAGCCTTCTAAATCTTGGAGGCGATAGCCTAACGTCTTCTCCCATTGGTGGTTAAGACGATGGAAATAGCCATCGGTATCGGCAATGCAGAGTAAGTCAAGAGCGAGTGAGAAGAATCGATCAAGCTCTTCGGTTTTTTCTTGCAGGGCATGTTTAATCCGTTTACGCTCAGTGACATCTGTGGCGATCGCCCAAAAGGTAGTTGGATTTTGCTCACCCTTACCATTCTTGTCTACATCAGGTTTGGCCGGAAACAAAATCGACCGAAAAATGCGGGTGCTGCCATTGGTGAGAATTTCGTCTTCGACTTCTAAGGGATACTGGGTTTCAACCAGTCGTTGCATCCGAGTATGCAACAGGCGAACCAAAGAATTAGGTAACAGGTCAGCAAAAGTCTTGCCAACAATCTCTTCTTCAGGCTGGTTGAGAAAATTGGCAAACGCCGGATTCACCCGCAAGTAGCGCCCGTTGGCATCAAACAGTCCGATGGCGGCGGGAGAATTATTCAAAAACGCCTCCAGTTGCTGAGTCGTTTGGGCGAGAGCTAGTTCAGCTTGTTTCTGCTCATGGATATCGCGCCCCACCGCCTGCAACTCCACCAGGTTGCCTTGGTCGTCATAAAAAGCTCGATTCGTCCACTGCATCCAGCGGGTGTGACCGTTTAGAACGACCCGATTTTCTATCGTGGTGACGGGATGTTCTGGTGTCAGAGCATCTAGTCTCTCAGCAATAACAGGGCGATCGTCTGGATAAACGAACGGCAGGAAGCTCTGCCCAATGAGCTGCTCTTTTGTCATCTCACAGTAGCGACAGAGGGTGTCATTGACGAAAAGTAACGTGCCATCTAGCCGAAATCGGCTAATCAGTTCCGTTTGATTTTCTACCATCGCCCGATAGCGAGCCTCAGATTGGCGAAGCAACTCCTCAGACTGCTTGCGATCGCCAATATCGGTAATCGACCCAACGGCTCTAATCGGATTTCCTTCGTTGTCCCAAAGAGCCTTTCCTTTTGCCAGTATCCACTTATAGTGACCGTCACTACACCGCAAGCGATACTCTAGCGCATAGACCGGAATCTCACGGTTGAGATAAGCCTGGAAGGTTGTCTGAAGCCGAGGCTGGTCATCTGGGTGAACGAAGCTAATCCACTTATCAAAGGAGTCAATATCCCCATAGTCATAGCCCGCAATTTCTAAACATCGGGGGGAAAGAAAATGATCTCCAGTGACCAGATTCTGATCCCAGATGCCGTCGTAGGTGCCTTCGATGGCCAGAGCCCAACGCTCTTCTGATTCACGAAGTTCAGCGATTCTCTCTGACACCGTTTCTGATAAATCAACAGGATCGACGACTTGCAGGGCTCGAAATATACTCGCTTGAGTGACGAGACCCACTAGGCGATCGCCATCATCGACAACGGGTAGGTAAGAAATCGTAGGCTGTTGCAGCAGTTTTATCGCGTCAGACCAATCTGTGAGGTGAGACTCACGCAGCACAGCGCCAGGAAGTTTCATCACCTCTCGTATCGTTAAACAGGCAGTGGCATTTAAACAGGCGGCAGCATGTTCTGGAGTACTGAGGCAGCCTAAATCTCGCTCAGTGACAACTCCGAGTAGACGCTTGTCATCGTCAACAACCAGCACGCAGTCTACCTTTTGGTGATGCCCTTCAAGATTTGAATCACCATCTGATGCAGCCGAAATAGCCGGAATGTAATATCTGTCGATCGCGTCTTTGACCGTCGCAGTTGGGGCAATAATTGGAGGATTTCGGATAATAGCCGATGCAGAATTAGGTAGGGCAAAAAGCATAACAGCAAGATTACGAAAGATAACTCATAAGAGATGCATGTATGAGATGCACACCTATTGCTATGGTCTATTCTCTGTGTAATGCAAATTTCCCTGCATGACAATCGGCTGGCATCACAAAACATAGTGACTTGAAACACATCTCTACAAAGAGTCAAAGTCCTTTATGCTTCACCTCTATCATTTTACAGATTTACAAATTTGCAGGTTGTCGATTTGCAGCTTCTTGCAATCAATTGTGATGCTCTAAGTCGGTGGACAGCCTTACATATCAAACATATGTAAAACCATCAACCTTCCCGCTGACGGCACAGCAATTCTCATTATGGTTACGCCCCAACACCCGCAAATAAATTGCGGGCTACAGACGATCAAGTCCCTTCGGAACTAATAGCCGATAGATCTTAGCCCCAACGGGGCTTTCACTCATTAGCCCGCAATGTATTCGCGGGCGGGTCGGAAGCGTAGTCAGATAGCCAATTCGCCAAACTGAGAATTGCTGCTGACGGCACAATTGGAGACTGCCTGTGGCAGATACAGTTCACCTTTGGCTTGACTGATGAAGGGAACGACAAGGGATTTGAGAGAGCGATCGCCATCTAGGATGAATGGGCACGATAAATACGGGTTACCCTGAGCAGGGTGGCTTGTATGAATTGATCATCGCCCTAACACCACCATCTTCATGAAACGTCAGTTCATTTACTTCATTATTCTTGCCTGTTGTGCCTTTTTTGCAGTTATGGCTCTCAACGCTAGTCATTCAGGATTTAACGCCTCTAGGGCTGAGATTACCGCTCCCCAGTGGCAGGAGGTTGAGCTTTCTTTTGAGGCCAGCCAGTCTTACGACAATCCCTACACGGATGTTGAGGTGGCGGTGGTGTTTACTCACTCAGACGGTGAGCAGCTCAAGCGTCCGGCCTTTTGGGATGGAGGGAATGTTTGGCGAGTCCGCTTTGCCTCACCCACTGCTGAAGGGCAATGGTCTTGGCGATCGGTTAGCTCTAACTCCGCAGATACCGGGCTGAATGGTCTAACGGGGCAGTTGCAAGCAGATGCCTACGGGGGCAATGATCCCCTAGTGCAGCATGGTCTACTGAGAATGTCGGCGGGCGATCGCAACATCATTCATGCAGACGGAACACCATTTCTTGTGGTTGGCGACACCCCCTGGGCACTGCCGTTTCGGGGCACAGAAGAAACCGTGATGCGCTATGCCGAAAACCGCCAAGAGCGAGGCTTTAACACAGCGCTACTAATGTCTGTGCAGCCCGATCGGGAGGCAGAAGGATCGCGCGATCGCACGGCAATAGGAAGTTTTGGAGTTGCCTTTGAAGACCTGGCCGCAGGGCAACTCAACCAGATCAATGTGGAGTATTTTCAAACTCTCGATACTCTGATCACGATTTTGCTTGGTCACGGCATCGTGCCTGCTTATAACCCGGTCTTCCAAGGCTTTGGCTGGAAGGGGTTGAGCACCTTGGGAGCCCATGCCGACCCGAGAGAATATGCTCGCTATACGCGCTACCTGATCGCCCGCTATGGGGCCCGCCCTGCCCTGTGGCTGATTGGTGCCGATGGCCGAGGCTCTGAGCCGACCATAGAACCAGGCGGTTTAACAACAGAAGAATGGGATGCCTATGGTCAACCCACAGGTCTTCACTACAGTCCCTTTGACAGTTCCCACCAAAACCGTGCCTATCAGTCTGCCGAATGGCTAGATTTTCAATGGGCTCAGACGGGGCACAACGCAGAACACCTGATTTATAAGGTGGAGGCCATGTATGACAATCAGCCTCCTAAAGCCATTGCGAATGGCGAACCCACCTACGAGCGAATCGGTTCGCCCACTAATGCGACGGGCTGGTGGCAAGGGCACGAAGCCTGGTTAAACGTGACCTCAGGCGGCACCATGGGCCATGTCTATGGCGCAGGGGGGCTATGGAACTGGAAGCTAGCCGCAGATGAATCGGGCTGGCCTGACTGGGCCAACACCCAATCGAGCTGGTCTGAGTCGATTGAATTTGAAGGCAGTCGATATGTGGGCTACCTGTCGCGAGCCTTTGAGGGCTTAGATTTTGCCGATATTGAGCGTCGCCATGATCTGGCTGGAGGCAAGTTAGCTCTGGCAAAACCAGGGCAGCTTTACATTGTCTATTTGCCCGAGGGCGGCGAGGTGAATTTGTCTGGATTGACGACCGCTTTACCCTATCGCTGGTTTGATCCCCAAACGGGAGAGTGGGCTGATAGCGGTACCGTTCAAGCAGGTAGCGGGCTAGTGGCTCCTAGCGAAGCTCCCTGGGTGTTGATTGCGGCAGAAAAAACGCCTTAGAAGAAAGTCGCATGTCAGAGAATCAAGAATAAGGGCGATCGCCCTCAGGGTCAGCACTTGTGCACCCACGCCGCTGGGTCGCATCAGCAAGCTGGGCGATCGCCTCTGAAACCTCTGAGGAAACTCGTTGAAAGGGTGGGCGCGTCGCGCTTACCCTTTCAACAAACTGCGTCAGTCCTGTTAATGATTGACATCGGCGTGTCGCGCTGTAAATTCACGACTCTCTATGAATTCTGAAAAGAAAAAGAATCTAATGAGGACTTTTTAGAATTTCCTCTACAATGTGGTGCCATTGCAGGTCATGCAATTCAAGACACAGCAACGGCAAAGAACCAGGGCAAATAGACAGCAGAGGACTGGGCATTAATGTATCTGACCCCGAAAGAATTTGAACGACTGACCATTTTTACTGCTGCCGAAATTGCTCGACGCCGCAAAGAAAAGGGGCTGAAGCTGAATGTGCCAGAGGCGATCGCCTACATTACAGACTATGTGGTCGAAGGGGCACGAGAAGATAAATCGGTGGCGCAGCTGATGTCAGAAGGGGTGACGCTGCTGAATGCCGATGAGGTGCTGCCGGGAGTGCCTGACCTGGTTCCTCTCATCCAGGTGGAGGCGCACTTTGCCGATGGCACCAAGCTGGTCAGCCTTCACAACCCGATCCGGATGCCGGAAGCCTCTAGCTAATCGGCATGAACCGATCGCCAATCTTCCGTAGGGGCGCACAGCCGTGCGCCCCATACCAGGAATTTTGAATTGTGAAATTTTGGATCGTATTGCATCTTTATCTCTACCGTTTAGTCAGGTTAATCCTGCCGCTTGCTTGAGAGTCAACCCTAGTTCTATACCTGTGCATTATGTCGTCATCTCCTTCTAGTTCTGCCGACGCTCCCGGAGCCATTTTGTGTGATTCTGGCACGCTGCAACTCAACGCCAATCGAGCCACTCTTTCCATCTCGGTCTCGAACACAGGCGATCGCCCCATCCAAGTCGGTTCTCACTATCACTTTTTTGAAGTAAACCGGGCTTTGACGTTCGACCGGGCGGCTACCTATGGCTTTCGGCTCGATATTCCTGCCGGGACGGCGGTGCGGTTTGAGCCAGGAGATACCAAAACCGTTGCCCTGGTTGCATTGGGGGGCGATCGCACAGTTCAGGGGCTTAATAATCTGGTCAACGGGGCGCTAGATGATCCCGCTGTGAAAGCAGCATCCTTAGAACGGATGCAGGCTCAAGGATTTGGCTCCGAAGCCTAAGACCACTCTTCTTCCCCACGGTTCATACTCAAACAGGGTTCTGATTTATGGAAATTCGTCGCGATCGCTACGCTGAACTGTTTGGCCCCACCACGGGCGATCGCATTCGTCTGGGCGACACCTCGCTGATTGTTGAGGTCGAGCGAGACGACACGGTCTATGGCGATGAGTGTGTGTTTGGCGGCGGCAAGACCCTGCGCGATGGCCTGGGTGTGACGCCAGGAGTCACCGCAGCGGATGGTGCATTGGATTTGGTGATTACCAATGTGGTGCTGATGGACCCGGTGCAGGGCATCGTCAAGACTGACATCGGCATCAAAGACGGGCGCATCGTCGGCATTGGCAAAGCGGGCAACCCCGGCATTATGGAGGGCGTTTCACCAAATCTGATCGTCAGCGCCAACACCGATGTCCGCGCCGGAGAAGGGCTGATCGCGACTCCTGGCGGCATCGACTGTCACGTTCACTTCGACAGTGCCGGACTCTGCGCCGAAGCTCTTTCCAGCGGCCTCACCACCATGCTGGGCGGTGGCCTCGGCCCGGTCACGGTGGGTATCTGCTCCAGCGGCGCTCACAACTTAGGCATTATGCTGAAGGCGTCGGAGGGCTTTCCGATCAACTTTGGCTTTTTGGGCAAGGGCAGTTCGAGTTTGCCTGCGAGCCTAGTCGAGCAGGTGGAAAATGGAGCCATGGGGCTGAAAATTCACGAAGATTGGGGAGCCATGCCTGCTCTGATTGACACCTGCCTCAATGTCGCTGACGAGTACGATTTTCAGGTGAAAATTCACACCGATACTCTGAATGAGTCGGGCTACGTGGAAGACACCCTGGCGGCGGTCAACGGGCGCACGATTCATACCTATCACACGGAAGGCGCGGGCGGCGGTCATGCCCCCGATATCATTAAGGTCGCTTCCTATGATCATTGCCTGCCTTCATCGACCAACCCCACAAATCCCTATACGGTTAACACCTTCGACGAACACCTCGACATGGTGATGGTGTGCCACCACCTCAACCCGCGTGTGCCAGAAGATGTCGCCTTTGCCGAATCTCGCATTCGAGCGGAAACCATTGCCGCTGAAGACATTTTGCACGACATGGGTGCAATCAGCATGTTGGGCTCAGACAGTCAGGGCATGGGGCGCATTGGCGAGGTGATCTGCCGCACCTGGCAACTGGCGTCTAAGATGAAAGACCAGCGGGGCAGCTTACCTGAAGACAGCGATCGCCACGACAATCACCGCGCCCTCCGCTACCTGGCGAAATATACGATTAACCCAGCTCGCACCTGCGGCATTGCGGATTATGTGGGGTCGATTGAGCCAGGGAAACTGGCCGATATTGTGCTTTGGCAGCCCGGATTTTTTGGCATTAAGCCGGAGCTAATTATCAAAAACGGCTTCATTGCCTGGTCGCCCATGGGTGAGTCGAATGCGTCGCTGATGACCTGCGAGCCAATTCTCTACCGCCCCCAGTGGAGCAGCTTTGGCAGTGCCCCAGAAGCGACTTCCGTTTGTTTTGTCACCCAGGCCGCCATTGACAACGGCTTACAGCAGCGATTAGGACTCGACAAACAGCTTCTCCCCGTGAAAAATACGCGATCGCTCTCTAAGCACGATATGCTGCACAATGATGTCTGTCCGGTGATTGAAGTTGACCCTGATACGTTTCAGGTGCGAGTTGATGGGGCGATCGCCACCTGTGAGCCCGTCAGTCGGGTTCCTCTCGGACGATTATACATGTTTCGCTAAAGGAGGTGAAAACCCATGAAACTATCCGTTGCCCGTGTTGGCATTGGTGGCCCGGTTGGTAGCGGCAAAACAGCGCTGCTCGAAGGCTTAGTCCCTCGCCTGATGGAGCAGGGGGTTGAAGTCGCTGTGGTGACCAACGACTTGCTCACCCAAGAAGATGCCGATCGGCTGAAGCGAAAAGGATTTTTGCCTGCCGAGCGGATTGTTGGCGTCGAAACCGGGAGCTGTCCTCACACGGCGATTCGAGAAGACCCGACCATGAACCTCCTAGCCATTCATGATCTAGAGCGGCAATATCCGCAGCTTGATTTGGTGTTTGTCGAAAGCGGCGGTGACAATCTGGCTTCAACGTTTAGCTACGACCTGGTCGATTCATACATTTTTGTGATTGACGTAGGCGCAGGCGACGACATTCCCCGCAAAAATGGCCCCGGCTTTATGCAGGCAGATTTAGTGGTGATCAATAAGGTGGACATTGCACCCTATGTCGGAGCCGATTTGGAGCTGATTCGCAAAGACTCCAAGGAACGGCGGGGCGATCGCCCGGTGGTCTACACCAACTGCAAAACCGGAGATGGATTAGACGAAGTCGTTGCGTTTCTCAGAGAAACGGTGCTGTTTCAAGATGCGGTTGAGAGTTCGTCCTCCCAGTCCCTTCAATCTGCGACATCATAGTCATAAAAATATAGGCCATAAGAACACAGAGATAGATGTATGCCTACTGAAGTCCAAACCCCTCCAGACCCATCGCCTAACGTTCAGTCAACCCATCCAAACTCTTCAGCAGATCCCAATCTAGCACTGACTCTAGCACTGACATTGGGGTGCGATCGCACGCAAAAAACCGTGGTGCTCCAGCAATATGCTACCTATCCCCTGCGCCTGTCTCGCAGTCTCAGCCTTGACTTGACGGATAACAGACGCACGTATCTGTATACGATGAACTCCTCGCCGGGACTGCTGGCAGGCGACCATTTGAACGTCGAGATTCATCTCAAGCCCAACGCTCAGCTCTATCTCACCGATCAGGCGGCGACCAAAGTGCATCGGATGCCCCAGCCCCAAACTTCGGCCAGCCTCACGACACATCTGACTGTCGAAGCGGGAGCCACGCTGGAATATGTGCCAGAACCGCTGATTTTATTCAACGAGGCCGAATTTCACCAGACCACCCAGGTGACGCTGCACCCCACAGCTCAGCTTTTTCTCTCCGACATCTTTCTACCCGGACGACTGGCCCGAAAAGAATACTACGGGTTTCGTCAGTACAACAGTCGGCTCCAGGTGCGATCGCCCGAGGGTCAGCTTTTGGTCGAAGACGCTGTGAATATTCCCGGCCAGGAGAATTCGCTGAAAGACAGTTCGTTTGTGGCTCCGTTTCCGGCGATCGCCACGGCTATCCTCTATGCGCCCGATCTGGATCTCGATGCCCTCACCACTTGGATTGATGAATATCCTTCGCAGTCGGGAGCAATGCAGGCAGGATATTCGACCCTACCCTATGGAAACGGACTGGTCGTGAGGGCGATCGCCGATGGGGTTTGGCCGCTGAAAGCTTATCTCCATCATGTTTTGGCGGGAATGCGTCAGGCTACGGGGCAGGCAGCACTTCCGACGATTCCCAAATAAGGCACCCTCTGGTTCATAGACTTATTTGTATGGAAAATTTGTACGAAAAAGCGCAGGGGGCAAACGTTCGTTTGCCCCCTGCGTCAAGCTATATTGCGAGAATGTGAAGTCTATGCAGGAGTCAGCTCTTTGACACGAGACTCCAGAGACTCTAGCAGAGAGTCATAGGGCTGCACAAATTTTTGGATGGCTTCTTCAAGAAGTTCGTCCATGACAGACTCTAAGTTGATCTGTACATCTTTATCCGACAACCTATTGATGACGCTATGGGCTGCCTCAACATCTGTGGTGACAGCGTTACAATTAACCGTGCCGTGATCGCCAAATGCATCAATGGTTTCAACAGGCATTGTATTGACTGTATCAGCACCGACTAGCTCATCCACATATCGGACATCGCTATAGGCAGGATTCTTCGTGCTAGTGCTTGCCCACAGGAGTCGCTGTACCGAGGCTCCAGCATCGGCTAGTCGCTGCCAGCGATCGCCACTAAAGATAGACTGAAACTCTTGATATGCAATCTTTGCATTGGCGATCGCCACCTCGCCTTTGAGGGCATCAAGCTTCTCACTGGTGTCTACATCATCACGGCCTAGCTCATGCTTTCGGCTGTCAATGTAATGATCGACTTTCGTGTCGATACGACTCAAGAAGAAACTGGCAACTGATGCGACACGATCAATTGGCTCGCCTCGTCCGAGTCGCTTCTCTAAGCCCCGAATGTAGGCAAAAGCTGCTTGCTTATACGTCTCAATCGAGAACAGCAACGTAACGTTGACGTTGATTCCTTCAGAAATCGCCTGCTCAATGGCAGCCAAGCCCTCCAGCGTTCCTGGAATTTTGATCATGACGTTGTCGCGATCAATCTCGTTGAAGAAGCGACGGGCTTCACTCATTGTGCCTGCAATGTCACGGGCGAGGTGAGGCGACACTTCCATGCTGACATAGCCATCAAGACCGTCTGATGCATCATAGACGAGGCGCAGCGTATCACAGGCCCGACGGATGTCTTCGAAAGCTAGCTTTTCATAAATCTCTTGAGCTGCCATTTCCTGCCGGATGCCGTGCTCAATGCCGGGTCGGTAGGTCTCATCGCTCGTCATAGACTTTTCAAAAATGCTGGGGTTTGAAGTCATCCCTCGCAGAACATCGTTCTGCACGCGATCTTCAAGTTCTCCTGACTCCAGCATTTGACGACTGAGGAAGTCAATCCATAGACTTTGACCGCAGTCGAAAAGCTGTTGAAAATTGGAAGTAGTCATATATACCGAAAATTAGCTGCGAGACTCTCATGAATCTGCAAAAATTCACAAGCGAATCTATTCACAAATCTATCAATTAACAAGCGCTGTTTCAATCGTTCAAACGATAGAGATAAAAAGAAAGCCACTCTACTGAAATGAAGACACTGATCAAATATTGACTACAATAAATACCGATTAAAAAAGTATCGATAATTAGGACATGACTTTAATGAGGATGTTTGAGAAGTCGTCAATGCTACTTCAGATCCCCCCTTGCCCCCCTTAAAAAGGGGGGAAGCAAGTTCAAAGTCCCCCTTTTTAAGGGGGATTTAGGGGGATCAGTATTGTTCCAACGTGTTGTCTAATACTTTTCAAACATCCTCTAACAATTATTCAGTCTGTAGCAATCTTAAATCGCTTGTGAATTGTACGCTAAACACTTACCGGGCATAGCCCGCCCCACCTCTCATAATCTATTTCATAATTCATGGGGGACTGCGATATTAGCGGCGCTTTTGTTTAGACTTTACTTTTTTTGATCGAAAGCCCTTTGGCTTATCCATTTTTGAGTCTGCATTTTGGTCATGGCGAGATTCGGTCTTATCACTCAACTCTTCACTATCGGCGATATATCGAAGATTTTTCTGGCGAATTGAGGCCGCTTCATCGTCGTATAAAAACGGCAAATATGCGTACCGCAATCCCTGAGTGACGGGTGTGGCCTCGTGCAATAAAGAACAAGAAAAAACCACCGCGCCCCCTGTCGGAGCCACATAGGTCTTGCGTCCAAATTCGGGGAATCGTAGGGCTCCTCCCTCATATTCTTCGGCGTTGAGGTTGAGCGTCACTGCAAATCGGCGGTGGGCGGTTCCCTTCGTTGTGTTGTCGCGGTGCGGTTTGAAAAAACCTCCTGAGGTGCTGTCATAGCAGGCGACGATGTGACGCTCAATGCGAGTGACTTGAAACTGAAATGCCTTCTTGATCTCAGGAACCAGGCGATCGTGAATTCGATACATCGCAGCGTTACGCAATTCTACATCCACGATATCTTGGTCGCGACGACGCTTGAAGCTGTGATCTTTTATGTGTATCGTTTGTCCTTTCACCTCACGCATGAAGCCCGATTCTTCACCGCCGTTGTGGTCGTAATAATCGATTAGCGCACGGCAAAGATCAGGCTCAAAAATGCGAGGCACAACTAAGATAGGAGCCTGTACAGAAGCTGGCTCTGATGGAAATTCGGGAACTTCCGACAGAAAGGGAATCCACTGTTCTACATGGGTTTTAACTCCAGAGTCAACACTAGAATCAAAGGGGATAATGGCTAATACACGCAGTCGCTCATCTAAGATGTAGGTGCAGGGACGGTAGGTGCCGTCGTCGTCAACGACGCCAAACTTTTGGCTCAGGGTCTGGTCAAAATCCCAGAAAAAGCGAATGCCAGGAATGAGCTGCTGGGTGAGCGATCGCCCCTCGTCTTCTGGGTCGGTACTAACGCCAAAAAAGCAGCAGGCTTTGTCATCAAATCGTTCTCGATGCTGAAGCATGTCGCTTAAGATTTGCTGGCTTGCCTCCGTTGCCCCTGAACCCAAAAAGCATAGGACGACATAGCGCCCTGAGACAGATTCAAAGTGAAATTTGGGGTTGTTTGTGCAAGCTGCAACAAACCAGGGGGCAGGTTCGCCAACTGCAAGACGGGACGTAGCCATCGTAATCCCTCCGAGTGCTCCAACACTTATATTATTCACCGATGCTTTAGTGTATTCCCAATCCACACGTCTTCGGATCTTCTCTAATCATGTCTAAATGTATATTGATGCCAATCACAAATAAAACGATAGCCAATCTCGCGATAGATATGATTGGATGTAGGGTTACTTACTTCTGTAAATAAATAGCATCGCTTACAGCCTTCGTCTAAAAGTTTTTGACTCAGCGCCGCAACGCAAGCCGTGGCATAGCCCTGACGTCGATGTTCTGGAGGAGTATAAACAGGGCCGATGCGTCCGAGGTTAGGGAGCGATCGCCGACCATTTGCCCAAGACACAGGTGTCTGATCCTGCCAAAGATAAGTGTTGCGGTGCTTGAGGCTATTGTCCACTGACTTTTCGGGAGCCTCAATCACGATGTCGCCTCCTAGCTCAGTCGCAAAGGCTGTAAACCATTTTAGGAGTAAAGGGCGATCGCTCTCGGTTGCTAATCGGAGTCGTCCCTTTGCAAATTCAAGGGGGTTAACCCGAGTGAGTTGATGAATTTTCAGCTCATCAGACCGATGATAGGGGCGTCCAGTCAGTGCGTGCCAAGCTTGCACACAAGATTCAACTTCTGCCACAGGCCCACTGATTCCGGGAAATGCGTCTGGAAGGTTCTGTATATCTTGAGCAATCAATGCGATCGCCCTCAAATCTTTGGCCTTAGAGAGCACAAGCTTATGGGGCGGTGTGCGCATCGCTAGAGCCAAGATTTCATCATCAATGTTGTCGCCTGATGAGACGATCGCCAGATAAGGAGGGTCAGGATATCGTTCTGGGTTGTGTCGAAGAGTATTGATCAGGCTCAATGGCAAGTTATTCTCGGCCTCGTGCTGGAGCAAATAAGGTTGGGCGATCGCCCAGAACTCTTGAACATCATCGAATTGAAATAGCTTCATGATCTAATGTCGCGACACATAGAGGCAGAACCCTTGCATCGCCAAGGTTCTACAAATCAGTTAATCAATAGTTGCGATATTACGCAACGTCCACTCTAAGGTTAGATGGTGAATTTAGCAGCCATATGTTATTGTCTGCCCCATATATTGAGGAGCATTTGGGGTGGGTAAACTACTCGTTCGACTTTTGCTGGGGCTTGTGTTTGCAGCTTTTGGGCTGTTCAACTATTACGGCAGCGTGTCGCAAAATCCGATTACGGATGAACAGCAGCGCGTGGCTCTGTCTCCCCAGCAGGAGATTGCCTTAGGCCGCCAGGGTCGCCAAGACGTTGTGCAACAGCTCGGAGGGCTGTCTCCGAGCCGGGAGCTGCAAAACTATATCGCTCAGATTGGGCAGCAGGTTGTGCAACAGTCGGAGGCGTCTCAATCGCCCTATCCTTTTGAGTTTCAAGTGTTGAATGCTCCAGATACGGTGAATGCGCTGGCCCTGCCGGGAGGTCAGATTTTCATCACGACAGGTCTTCTGAGAGCCATGGATTCTGAGGCGCAACTGGCAGCTGTGTTGGGCCACGAGGTTGGTCATGTGGTGGCTCGTCACGGGGCAGAGCATTTGGCACGGCAGCAGTTGGGAGTCATGCTAGTCAACGCTATTGGCCTAGCAGCCAGTGACGATCGCCAAAGTGCTCAGCAGGCAGCGGCGATCGCCCAAGTTGTGAATCAGTTGGTTAACCTGAAGTATGGTCGCGAAGATGAGCTAGAGAGCGATCGCTTGGGGCTTCAGTTTATGACTGAGGCTAATTACGACCCTCAGGGGTTGGTGGAGCTGATGCAGATTTTAGAAGGCGCTCAGTCGGGTGGCAGCCCGCCAGAGTTTCTCAGCACCCATCCCAGCCCAGACAACCGGGTCGCTCGCATTGAGTCAGAGATTCAAGACATCTATCCTAACGGGGTGCCGCCCCAATTCACGGAAGGCAAACAAGACTTTGCTCAAACTGTTACTCCAGAATTGTAATCACCCAGTAATCACCCAGTAATCACCCACTTGAGGATGCCCGATGGATCTAACCCTTTTGTACTGGATCATCGTTGCCGTGATGCTGATCGGCGCGGTCGGAGAACTCATTCCAGGAATGCCGGGAGCCACGATCATTCTGGGGTCTATTGTGGTGTGGGCTGTCGCAACTCAGTTTGCAGGCATCGGCTGGCCGATCATTTTAGTGTTTGGCATGTTGGTCTTGAGTTCCATGGTCGAATTTTTGGCGGCATATTGGGGCGCAAAACAATTTGGAGCCAGTAAGTGGGGTCAGTTTGGAGCCATGGTTGGCTTGGTGGTCGGCTTTTTAGGGTTGCTGCCTGCTCTCCCAATTGGAGGCCCTATTTTAGGGGTTTTTCTTGGCCCCTTCATTGGCGCATTTATCGGGGAATATTTGTCTCGGAAAAAGGTCGATGGAGAATCAAAGCTGAAAACTGCATTCAAAGCCAGTGTGGGCACGGTCGTGGGTTCAATTATCGGCAATTTAATTGATGGGGTATTGGCGATTATTGCGGTGGTTGTCTTTGTGTTGACGACTTGGCCGATGGTTTCGAGTTTTTAGGCTGTGGGTTTGATGCCGTGGTTCATTCTGCCGTGGTTCATAATGTCATGATTCATGATGTAGCTCGCCTGTGCAGGTGAGTTATTTTTTTGCTTGACTTAGAGTGTGCTCTAACTTTTATGGTGCAGATATGGAACAAGAACTCACAATTCAGCAGGTGGCTGAAGCAACCGGGCTTAGCGTTCATACCCTGCGCTATTACGAGCGGTGCGATTTGATTGCCCCTATCTCTCGATCGGCCAGCGGTCATCGTCGCTATTCGGCTCGTGATATCCGCTGGATTGAGTTTTTGAATAAGCTGCGGCTGACCGGAATGCCGATTCGTCAAATGCAGGAGTATGCTGCGCTGGTGCGATCGCACCCAGACGATGCGTTTCATGAGCGGCGGCAAATCCTTGAAGATCATCGAGAAACCGTTACCAATCAAATCCAGCAGCTTCAGGCCAATCTCGCCGTCATTGACTGGAAAATTCAGCACTACATAGAGTTAGAAACCGATGCACAGTCCCAACTATCAAACACCGTCCGGTGAAAATAACCTGCCGTCTAACCCTTCGGAGCGATTTCAACGGGGGTGGGAACGCCTACAGGCCATCGACGGACAGGCTGGAGAACAAGTGATTGAGAGTCTAGGGGCGATCGCCCCCGATCTGGCTCAATACATCATCGAGTTTCCTTTTGGCGATATCTATTCTCGTCCTCAACTTGACCTAAAATCACGGGAGATTGCTACGGTTGCGGCTCTGACTGCCCTGGGCAATGCTCAGCCTCAGCTCAAAGTTCACATTCAAGCGGCGCTTAATGTCGGCTGCTCTCGGGAAGAAATCATAGAAGTCGTGATGCAAATGTCTGTCTATGCCGGGTTTCCTGCCGCGATTAACGGCATGACAGCAGTTAAAGAGGTGTTTGAATCATGAAAACTCGTCAATTAGGTCAAGGCTTAACCGTATCTGCTATCGGGCTTGGATGTATGGGCATGTCTGAGTTTTATGGCGGACGCGACGAAACAGAGGCGATCGCCACGCTCCATCGTGCCTTAGACCTGGGCATCACTTTTCTGGATACCGCAGATATGTACGGGCCATTTACCAATGAAGAACTGGTGGGTCGAGCGATTCGCGGTAGGCGTGACCAGATTGTTCTGGCTACAAAATTTGGTGTTGTTCGCACGGCTGATGGGAACTGGGGCGGCGTTTGCGGCAAGCCCGACTATGTCAAGCAATGCTGTGATGCCTCGCTGAAGCGGTTGGGTGTAGACGTGATCGACCTTTACTACCAGCACCGGGTTGACCCGACGGTGCCGATTGAAGATACGGTCGCAGCGATGGCGGAGCTGGTTCAAGCCGGAAAAGTTCGCCATTTGGGGCTGTCGGAGGCCGCGCCTGCCACGATTCGCCGTGCCCATGCCGTCCACCCCATTACGGCGCTCCAGACCGAATATTCTCTCTGGAGCCGGGAGCCGGAAGACGATATCTTACCGACTGTCCGTCAGTTAGGGATCGGCTTTGTGCCCTACAGTCCCCTCGGGCGCGGCTTTCTCACCGGAGCCTTTGAAAGCCCCGATGATTTTGCCCCTGACGACTACCGCCGCAACTCACCTCGATTTCAGGGAGAAAATTTTGATAAAAATCTAGAACTGGTAGAGCAGGTGAAGACCCTTGCCCAAGAGAAGGAGATCACGCCCGCCCAATTGGCGATCGCCTGGTTGCTAGCTCAGGGCGACGATATCGTCCCGATTCCTGGCACTAAGCGACAACAGTACCTGGAAGAAAATGTTGGAGCCGTGTCTGTCACTCTTACCTCGTCTGACCTGGAGCGCATTGATGCAGTTGCGCCCCAAGGCATGGCGGCGGGCGATCGCTATCCTGATATGTCTACGGTGAATCGTTGACCTAAGATTCGTTTTCAAGAACATTGTTTTCAAGAACATTGCCTTTCTTAAGAATGAATCTTAAGTGGAGTGCTATTTTGACATAAAGTTTGTGATTAAATAGGAATGACTTTCATCAAAAGTCATGATCAACCTACCTATCTGCCTCACATCTTTATGGCTTCTTTTGAGCGATCGCCCCTCTCTCCAAAGCGATGGAGTCGGCGTCAAGTCCTTGCTTGGAGTGCAGCGGCTCTAGGGTCTGGAGCTGCTGCGCTGGTTCTAGGAGAGCGTGTTCACCAAAACACAGTCCGTACTGCTCGTGCCGTTCAAGTTCCACCGATTCCCGATTCCCCAGACTTGGTGATTGGCGATGGCATGAATCCCATGACTCTGCTGCGCGACTTCGATGAGGGCGTGGTAAAGCGAGAAAATGGGCGCACCGTTAGGGAATTTGAGGTGACGGCTCGCAGCACAACGCTTCAGCTCAACAGCGCCATTACCTACGTTAGTTGGAATCTCAACGGACGGGTGCCAGGGCCGACCCTGAGGGCAACGGAGGGCGATCGCGTCCGCATTATTTTCCACAACGAAGACGGGCATTCTCACAGCCTTCATTTTCACGGAACCCACCCGGCAGAGATGGACGGCGTCGATCCGGTGCGCCACGGCAAAACGATGGTGTATGAATTTGACGCAGTTCCCTACGGGGTTCATCCCTATCACTGCCATATTGCTCCGGTGACGCGTCATATCAGCAAAGGGCTTTACGGCCTTTTTATCGTCGATCCGCCAGAGGGTCGCCCCGCTGCTGATGAGATGGTGATGGTGATGGGCGGCTATGACCTCAACGACGACCACCGCAACGAACTCTACGCCATCAACGGCATCCCCAACTACTATCGCGACCACCCGATTCCGATTTATCAGCACCAGAAGGTGCGGCTCTATGTGCTGAATATGATTGAGTTTGACGCGGCGGCCACCTTTCATATTCACGCCAACATGTTTCAGGTCTATCGCACGGGGCGATCGCTCACTCCAAGCGAAGAAACGGACGTGATCACCATGGGCACCGCCGAGCGCCACATCCTCGAATTTTCCTATGATTATCCGGGTCTGTTTATGTTCCATCCCCATCAAGACTGGATGGCGGAGCAAGGCTGCATGGGATTTTTTGATGTGCGACCTGCTTAAACTTTGGCTTCGATGCTAGTTGACAAAGAGTATCAATAAGATTAGGCTTTGAATCGTACTAATACTCTTGCAAATAGTTTTCAATTAGAAAAATGGCAATGAAACAACTTAAACCAGTGGAGCTTTTTTTAGCAGTCGGTCTTGCCGCAACCTTGGGAGCCTGCGGTAGCCCTACGCCTGAGGCAGGTGAGGGGGGCGAAGCCAGCGAAGAGCCTGCAACCGAGGTCGCGCCTGAAAGTAGTAGTGAAGGCGGCGAGGGCGGTGAAGGCGGCGAGGGCGGCGAGGGTGCGTCTACGGGCAACCCCGACACCGACTACATGACAGCCCTAGCGCTGATGAAGGGTCATCTCATGGTTGCTGAAGAATTGATTGAAGCGGGCAATTACGCTGAAGCCGAACCTCATATCGGCCATCCGGCTAACGAACTCTATGGTGAAGTCGAAGAGCAACTGGCTGAGCGAGACGTGCCTCAGTTTAAAGACACATTGACCGAACTGCATGACCTCTCAAAGTCTGCTCCCGACAGTCCTGAAATGACAACCCAATACGATGCGGCTGTTACGGCTATTGATGAGGCGATCGCCGCGATTCCGGATGATCAGCGCCAGTCTCCAGAGTTTGTATTGTCAGTGATTAATGGGTTGTTATCGACTGCTGCGGCTGAATATGAAGCGGCGATCGCCGACAATACTTTTGTCGAGGTGGTTGAATATCAGGACTCGCGAGGCTTTGTTTTATACGCCGAAGAGTTGTATGAAACAATCGCTGATGACATGAGTCAGAATAACCCTGATGAACATCAGGTGATTGTGTCGAGTCTAGAGGATTTGAAAACAGCTTGGCCTTCGGTCAATCCACCCGATGCTCCGATTTTAGAACCCTCTGATGTCTACAGTTTGATATCTGAAATTGAGCTACATAGTTAAATGAAACGATAAATGGAACGACGGTAATTGATGCTGTTTCAAATTCCAAATGTGCTGACAGCGGATGAGCTAAAACAGGTGCGATCGCACTTAGAACATGCAGAGTTTGCTGATGGAAAACTCACAGCAGGCTGGTATGCCAAACCTGTTAAGCGCAACCAACAAGTGCAGGCTGCGAGTGCCGCTGGGCAGACGATCAAATCGCTCATTACCGACGCTCTGAAGCGAAATGCACTGTTCCAAATCGCAGTCAGACCCCGGCGCATTCATTCTCTGTTGCTGAGTCGCTACGACGTAGGCATGGAGTACGGGCGGCATATCGATAATGCCCTCATGGGAGGAGATTCGTTTTGGCGATCGGATGTTTCGTTCACCTTATTTCTCGCCGCTCCTGCTGAATATGAGGGAGGAGAGCTGGTGATTGAAAGTGCTGATGATGAACGCCCGTACAAACTAGAGGCAGGTTCAGCGCTGATCTATCCCTCCACCTCTCTGCACCGAGTTGATCCGGTGACGCAAGGGGTTCGTCTTGTGGCCGCAGGTTGGGCCCAGAGCTTAGTGAGAAATGCGGGCGATCGCGAGCTGCTGTTTGATTTAGAAACGGTACGTCGATCGGTGTTTGCTCAGCAAGGCAAATCGCCTGAGTTTGATTTACTGTCAAAAAGTATTGCAAACCTGCTGCGAAAATGGGCAGAGCCTTAAAAGAAATGGTGATGATAAAAGATCGAGAACAAAGAAAGTATTTGACGAATTAAGTTTTCCAAGGTGTGTACCAGACAGCATAATGGGGCTGCGTTATTCTATGGAATAGTGCAGCCTTTTTCTTATGGAATATCGAATGATTATCTCCAACAAAATGCTGCCCCTAAATTAAGGCTGTTGAGTTCGAATTGGGCATCAATGAGTAATTCAAATCTAAGAAAATAGAAAGACCTACTTTTTATAATTGAAAATTACTATCAATAACTTTCAAGTGAGTGTATAGTGTATTTTAGTTGAGAATGATACTCAATAAGTGGAAGGTAATTGATGGCGATCGCACAGCAGCACAGACATTTTGATGTTCTCGATGGGCTCAAGCTTTTCTCAGGTTTGCAAAGCTGTGTAAGGCTCAGAGCTTCAAAGAGTCACCTCGCAGGCTGTAGTTCAGGACTCAACCCTAGGGTTCTAATGAATTTAAGGCTTGTATCTATTTGGGTTGTCAATCAGATATTGAGGTGTATTAGATGAGAACAGTTATGAATAGTAGAGCATCCTTTTGCCCCTGTTGTTCTAAGTAGGTGATCTTAATTGTTCGTAGGATGTGTTAGCGACAGCGTAACGTATCAAAGCCTTATAGAGTGGTGCGTTACGGCTACGCCTAACGGCACTCTACGGCATCATTTATTTTTAGGGTTACCTATTTACTTCGCTTTTTGGCAAGTGAGAAGACGTGAATGCTATCGATCGATAGTCAGTGGATAAGCTTTGAATTCATAGCTTGAGCAAACTCGATTGCCCCTTTAGGAGGGTGTTCATTATGCAAACAAAAGCTCCAAAGTTTCTAGTTTTAGCAGCATTTTCTACAGGACTGATGCTCTCGGCTGATGGTGTTTTCGCGTCTACTTCAGATGTCTTTGCATCACACCACACCCCCCTAGCATTGAACAATTATGGCCAGCAATTAGCACAATCTAGAGATAACGTTGAAAGCCGTTCAGAGATTTCTGAAGACATATCTGAAGAGGATCGATTTGAACAGGAGTGTCGTGCGCACTTCGAAAATCGATATGGAAACGAACGCCGCGATCGCCTTGATGAACAGGATGACAGTGAACACCTAGAACGCTTTGAAGAGGCTTGCCGAGAGCACTTTGAGGCTCGCTCTGAAGCCCGTGAGCAGGAACGCCGGGAGCGGCTTGAGGAAGAACGCCGGGAGCGGCTTGAGGAACATCGAGAGCGGTTCGAGGAATATCGTCGGGAGCAACGACATCGGGAGCAACTAGAGGAACATCGAGAGCGGTTCGAGGAGCAGCAGCAAGAGTGGCTTGAGGAGCAGCAGCAAGAGCAACGAGAGGAGCAGCGTCGAGAGCGCCTGCAAGAACGTCGTCGAGAGCGCCGCGAGCGTCTGCAAGAACGACAACGAGAGCGGCGGCAGCAACAGCGACGGGAGCGGCGGCGGCAACAGCGTCAAGAGTGACTTGAGAATCGTCGTGATGAAAAAGTGCTAGGAACCCTTTGACAAGCAAGTTAGGCGAGCCGGGGCGTAGGAGCCTACAGGAGCGCCACGCTCCTCAGCGCGTGGCGCTTATTATCCCTCGTCTGAAATACGGTGAAGCTTGAGGAAGTTTGTGCCTTGGGGAGTTTTACTAGGGACTCCGCCCATGATCAGTACTTGATGTCCGGGTGCGGCCAGGTTGCGTTTAAGCAACTCGTTTTCGGCACTGATGACCATCCCTTCAAAGGAGTCTGGGTCGTGGTCAAGCAAAATTGGCTTAACCCCCCATACGAGATTGAGGCGATGGTAAACCTTGACATCAGAAGTAAAGGCCACAACAACCGCATTAGGACGTTCGCCAGCGGCAATCATCGCGGTGTAGCCTGTGCTGGTA
>JBARXP010000027.1:0-34190 GCA_049647405.1 Elainellaceae cyanobacterium
GGAAGAGGTCGGGAGGTGTGCGTTGAGCCAGTGGCAGATGGCGTAGACTTTGGTTTTGGGCACGTCGGCAATGACGGCTAGGCCGCCATTCATGTCGCCGTAGAGGGTGCAGTAGCCTACAGCCATCTCAGATTTGTTGCCTGTAGACAGCAGGAGATAGCCAAATTTGTTGGCGATCGCCATCAGCAAGTTGCCGCGAATGCGCGACTGAATATTTTCTTCAGCGACGCCAAATTCTGTGCCAGCAAACAGGTCGGCAAAGGTGGCGTCGTAGCCCTCCATCAGAGAACCAATGGGTAGGGTTTCGGTGCGAATGCCGAGATTTTTCGCCAGATCTTGGGCATCGCTGATCGAGTGGTCAGAGCTGTAGGGCGAGGGCATCAGCACCCCCAGCACGTTGTCTGCTCCCAGCGCTGCCGTGGCGATCGCCGCCACCAATGCCGAATCGACCCCGCCACTGAGGCCAATCACCGCCTTCGAGAAGCCGCACTTGTGAGCGTAGTCGCGCACGCCCAATACCAGAGCCGCCCACAGTTCTGCTTCTACACCGTTGGGCTGAGGGGCGATCGCCCCCGGTTTCAAGTCCCGCGTCTCAGGATCAATCTCCACATAGCAGAGGTCAGCAGCAAATGCCTGGGCTCGACCGACGAGTTCTCCGGCTCGATTAAAGCCAACGCTGCTGCCGTCGAAGACGAGGTCATCATTGCCGCCGACTTGATTGACATAGAGTAGCGGCAGTCGATAGCGCTTGGCTGCGTGGCTCAACATGGCTTGCCGCAGTTTCTGCTTGCCTGTGCTGTAGGGAGAACCAGAGAGATTGACAATTAGCTCGGCTCCTTGTTTCGACAAGTCGCTGAGGGGATTTTCGCCATAGTTGCGCCGTCCCCAAAATTCTTCGTCGTTCCACAAATCCTCACAAATCGTGACGCCAATCCGCACTCCATCTAGCACGAATAGGTTGCTGTGGGAGTTGGGCGCAAAGTAGCGATCGTCGTCAAACACGTCATAGGTCGGCAGCAGGCGCTTATGAAAGCTCTGCCATAGTTCGCCATTCTCAACCAGCACCATGCTGTTAAATAGAGACTTTTCGCCCCGCTCGTGCGATCGCTCATTCGGCTCTGCCGTGCCGACCAGCACGGCCAATCCCGCTGGTAAATCATGGGCAAGCTGCGTCAGCGTGTCAGCCATCGCCTTCACAAAACTGGGCTGCATCAGCAAATCGCGGGGCGGATACCCCGAAATCGACATCTCTGGGGTTAGCATCAGTCGGGCTCCTACCGCTGCTGCCTCCTGTGCCGCAGAGAGAATCTGCTGGGCATTGCCAGTCAGGTCACCAATGGTGGGGTTGAGTTGGGCGATCGCAATTTTCATTTTTGGAGAATGATCCTTCATTCAAATTTAATAAAGCTCAGGCTGGCCTAACCAAAATTGTTTGACGCTTTCAAAACGATCTTTGCGTTTCGCAATCTTTGATATTTCTCCAGGATAGAAATTATCAATCAAAAAATTACAAAGTTGAAGCATCCACTTCTTTCGAGAGTAACCATCATTAATCTCAATTCTATTAGAGTTCTTGATTTGAATTTGCCCCCAACCCAGTGCCCCAATCGTTAGACAACTCCAATCAAGAAATTCTATCGGAGCAAATTTCACATCTGTAACAACCACGTTAAGACCTTCAATCTTGTACCTAATCATCAGCAAGGCAAAGACATTATTATTGTTTTCATAAAACCTAGATAATCTTTCAACTGATGTTAAGTTAGGCATATTAAAGCTCGTGTCTTCACGATGAGTTTTAACGTCGATAGCTGTGTAAACCTCTTCAGAATCCAAAAAAGCAAGATCTGCCATAGCTCTTCTAGCAAAATCTCGTGAATACTCTCGACAAAAGTCGCCTAAAAAAGTACTAAATGATTCAGCTATAATACTTTCTAGAGCATCTCCTACCGCCCTAGGACTTTTTGCTGTCTCTGCGGACAGAAAACTTGCTTGTCTATTGAGATAACTCTCAACTTGTGTCGCTACACTCAGGTAGTGACCGTTTTTGTAAAAAGTCGAAGTCATAGCAAATTCATTTGCAAAGAGCTGTGAGTTTCATCATCAGAAACAATATTGCTGGCATTTTGTTTTTGATCTGAAAGAGAATTGCGTTCCCAAAAGACTCTATCAGAATAGCCTTGAATACTTTTGTCTGAATCAACTAACTTAATTCGCTTTTCAGCTAAACAGCAATATTCTTCCTCGAGCTCAACTCCTACATATCTTCGATTAAGCTTTTTGGCCACTACTGACGTAGTTCCACTACCAAGAAATGGATCAAAAACGACATCATTTTGATCAGAACTCGCTAGAATTAGCTTCGCAATCAGTTTTTCAGGTTTTTGAGTAGGGTGATCGGTATTTTCTGGCATTGACCAGAAAGGTATTGTAATGTCAGTCCATATATTCGATGGATGAGTGAGTCTATACTTGTCAGAACCTTTTTCTGACCAATCCTTAGGTTGTCCATTTTCATATCTATATGGCGCAATCACCCTACGCTTTAGCTTTACTGAATCAACATCAAAGCTATATTCGTCTGAGAAGGTACAAAACCAAATATCCTCAGACGAATTTTTCCAATTAGTTTTAGCTCCGCGTCCTTTCTCTCTCTCCCAAGTAATTCGATTTCTGATTTTAAAGTGCTTTTTCAACACTGGATACATTGCAGCTGATGTTAACCAGTCAGCGCAAAAATAAATTGAAGAATTGAGTTTCAAGACTTTTTTAAGAGCAGATATCCATGACTCTAGCCAGACAGCATAAGAGTCATCATCCATTTGCTTGAATTTTGTCCCATTAAATTTTTTAGTCAGATTGTAAGGTGGATCAACTATCATCAAGTCAACGAATTTATCCGGCAAATACTCAAGAACTTCAAACAAGTCTTGGCAAATAGTTTTATTGTAAAGCTCCTCTGGGGCAGAAGTTCTATCTAGTCTGATCAACTTTCTAGAGAGAACTTCTCGCTCCTCCATAGATAAGCTTAATGTCCGATTTCGAGGTGCTCTATTTTTCTGCATCATTTTTTCTACTCATGCACTCAATGGTCAACTTTAGACAAACACGAGGGGCTTATCTTTGAGGTGTTCAAATTTGTCAGCATCAAACCGATATAGGCTGGCGGGTCGTCCGGCTCCCCGAGATGCTTTTCTGCCCGTATCTGTGAGAAACCCTAGCTTTAGCAGACGCGTCCGGAAGTTGGAGTAGTCTGAGAAATTTTCTCCCAAAACAATCGTGTAAAGCTGATACAAATCGCTGAGGGTAAACGCCTCCGGCAGCACCTCAAACGCCACAGGACTATATTCCAGCTTGTTTCGCAGGCGATAATAGCCATATTGGACGATTTCATTGTGGTCAAAGGCGAGGGTCGGCAACTGCTCCACCGGATACCAGGCAATGCCGCTGACCCCGTCGGCAATCAGATTGGCCTCGGCAAAGCGCACCAGGGCAAAGTAGCTGACCGACAAATAGCGCACCCCAAAGCTGTCTTCGGCCTCCCGTGGGTCGCGCCCCGGCCCGCCAAAGGTGTAGAGCTGTTCTAGATAGAGATTGTTCGCCCGCATTTTCTCAGACAGCACCCGATAGGCGGCGTCTTCGAGAGATTCGCCCTGACGCACCAGGGTTCCGGGTAGGCTCCAGGCTCCTACAAAGGGGCGATCGCGCCGCATCACTAGCAGCACCAGCAATCGGTTTTGGTCGGTATCTACCGAAAAAATCACGTTGTCAACGCCGACTTTAAAGTCTGCGAGGGTGGGTTCGGCTACCGAGTGGGCAGGGTGTTTCTGGAGGTTTCCTGACATTCGTATAGCTGTTTTTGATGAATGTAATCCTGCACCAGCGGAATGATGCTGTTGGCATCTCTGGCTTCGCGATAGGCCGTAGATGAGACAGGCAGACCTTTCATGTTGGCGATCGCCACCTCTCCGCCAAAGGTTTTGAGATAATCAATGTCGTCTTGGACAATGGCATAGCCAGGACGAGGGATCACCAGCAGACTGACCCGACTCAGGAGATTGTCGGCTCGATACCAGCTTGCAATCTTGGCGGTTAGGTCTGCCCCCACGACGAGGGTAAAACGCGCTTCGGGCCAGATTGCTTCAGCTTGCTCGACCGTGATCAGAGCCTTAGGGCTGCTCAGGCGTTGGTCGCAGTGGATATTGTGTCGAGACGGCTGAATGTCATCAATCAGCAGCTTCAGCATCGTAGCTCGGTGCTCAAGCGGTGTCTGATGCGTCTTAAACGGATTATCCGACGCCCAAACCCGCACCTGATCATAGTGGTATGACAGCCAGTTGAGAATCGTTTGATGGCCAGCCGTCGGCGGGTCGGCACTGGTTCCAAAGAGCGCAATGTGCATCATAAGCAAATCATAAGGAACGGAACAGCGGAATGAGTGGGTCGAGGACTCGCCAGTGGGCGGCTAAATCTACGGAGTATGTGTCTAAAACAAGGTAGATTTTTCGGTTGAGTCTAGTTCGATTTAGTATAGTGCGATTGAATCTGCTGTTGTGTGCGCTGGGTCAGTTGTTGCAACGCATCCGAAATCTCGATGGGCGCGGTTGGCGGCTGATCAATCTGACGTAAGTCTGAAGGCAAGCTCTGCACCGAGACTCTCGTTCGCTGGGCGATCGCCCCCAGTTTTTCTGGCTCTTGCAGGCGATGTCCGTCTTCCATGACAGGCTGGAGCAGAGGCACAGATTTAAGACTGCCCTGGCTATCTGGGGGTGCTGGCTCCCGATCAGCATTCATCTCATCAATCAGGCAGAGGCGATCGCCCTTCCACTGACCCGACTCGTCCCATTGCCGCATGATTTGCTTGCGTCCGGGGTAGGTGACTTTGCCGCTAGCGACTTTCATCACAGGCTGACTGTCAATCTCGACCAGCTTGTAGACCCCATTCACAGGGGCTCCGGTCACGAGCTTCGTGCCGATGCCATAGCCATCGATGGTGGCTCCTTCTTGCTTGAGGCGCGTGATTTCATATTCATCCAAATCGCCGCTCGCAAAAATCAGGGTGTCAGGCAAGAGCGATCGCACCTGCTGCGACAGACTAACTAGGTCGCCCGAGTCAATTCTGATGGCTCTCACCGACCGTTCTCCGGCCTCTACCTGCTGCGCCAGTCGTTGCGCTGCCGCCACCGTGTCGAAGGTGTCAATCAGCAACGCCGCATCGGGAAAATAGCGATGAAACGCCGTGAATGCCTCGTCTTCCCTGCCTTCCAACGCGGATAATGCCATGACTAAAGAGTGAGCCATGGTGCCGCTGGGCTTCTGCCCTAGCTTCAGAGCCGCCAGCACATTAGAGGTGGCGTCGAATCCGCCTGCGATCGCCGCCCGCGCCGCCCACATCGAACCTTGAGGACTAAACGCCCGCCGGGTGCCAAACTCTAGCAGATTGGCCTCGTCTCCAGCTACATCACGCATTCGAGCCGCACGAGTCGCGATCAGCGTTTGGTAGTTAATCGTGTTTAACAGATAAGATTCGGCAATTTGAGCTTGCCAGAGAGGAGCCTCAATTCGCAGCAACGGCTCATTCGCAAAGATGGCCGTTCCCTCTGGCACCGCCCAGACCGTTCCTTCAAATCGTCCGTGCTCTAGCACAGTCCAAAACGACTGAGGCACATGGTCAAACAGCCCCGTGGCGCGCAGAGATTGAATCTGATCGGGGCTAAACCGCAACTGCTGTAGATAGTCGAGCGCCTGCTCTAGCCCTGCGGCGATGAGATAGCCAAAGTCTGAGGGCAGCTTGCGAACAAACAGCTCAAAATAGGCTGGACGCTGATCCAGCCCTTCGCCCACATAGCAGGCGGCCATGGTGAGCTGATAGAGATCGGTTAAGAGACTGGCGTCAGCCGCCGTCAAATTGAGGTCTTGAGAATCGAGCATGGGTCGAGAGAGCGTCGTGGTCATGGGGAAGCTCCATTGTCATTATTGTGACGCGCAGTTAGGCGAGTTGACCTGCGATTGAGAACAATAGGGTTGAGAAAGAGCGGTCATTCAGCGGTCATTCAGATAGACAAAGGCTGAACGGTGGCTGAACGGTCGTGAATGTAAACGCTCGAAGGGGTTGCATTTGCCAGAAATTCTCAGTTTGGCGAGTTGGCTATCTGGCTACGCTTCCGACCCGCCCGCGAATAAATTGCGGGCCAATCAGTGAAAGCCCTGTTGGGGCTAAGATCCGTCGGCTATCAGTCCCTTCGGGACTTGATCATTTGTAGCCCGCAATTTATTCGCGGGTGTTGGGGCGTAACCATAATGAGAATTGCTGTGCATTTGCCCGCAAGATTTACCCGAATAAGACTGCACCTATTGTTGGAATGCCCCTGCTTCATTCACGATCAAGATGCACCTCTTAATTATAGTGGTTTTTACCAAATTGTAAATATATAGATTTGATGAATTTGACTTAAATTTAGGTGAATAAGCGTTTCTGTTGAGCTGGAGAAGACTGTGCGATCGCCCCTCATATCAGCTCATATTTTTTTAATGAATCTGTGCTTAGCTCCCTGAAATAAAAGATTTGAGGAAGATTGCGAATCGATCGAAAAACAAGAAATCAGTGCAGAACAGACCTCTCTAGTATCTTTCCCATCAAGTCTTGGGTTGGATCAATGGCCGCGCTCTAATTATGTTGCAAATTACTAAAATCTAGAAAAGTCTACCCATTGCATCATTCACCGCTGCTCAATTCCGGAACGGCTGCGAAAAAAGTGGATCTACTTGCATGGCGATCGCCCGTGATTTGAGAGCGTTGTTGAGAGGCGACGAATGTTGAGGGGCGGCGAATGCTTCCGTCTTAACCCCTATGTTTATAACTCCAGATGCTGATGATCATGATCAAATGGATGCTGATTGCACGAAGACTGATTGCACGAAGATTGATTGGACTAACGCCGATTGCACTAACGCCGATCGCCGCACTATTGATCGCTGCCAGTGAAGTCGGCAGGGCTGATGCTGCCCAGGCCCAGGTCTTTCGCTTTCCAACGGAAGATGAAGTCCATGAGTTGATGGAAGAAGCTCGGCAGGAAATCCTTCGACTGCGTGAGATGGGCATGTATGTTGACCTCCGGACTCCTGCCGAACGAGAAGCTGCGACGGCATTTTCGGCGGCATGGGCAGAAGTTGATCCGGCGATCGCTCCCTTTTTGGGTGACTGGTCTGCCTGGGATGAAGGAAAAGCCATTTACCCGTCGCCTAATCCAGGCGTGGTTTGCATCGTTGACATTTATCCTGAGGAATATTCTTTTTCTATGGGATTTGTGGTCAACCACAAGATTTACACCACCACCTATTCGACTTTGGTGCTCGACAACGAATTTTTGGTCAGCCTGTTTGTGTCGGATGACGATCAGCAGCCCGGTCAATATCCCTATATCTCTCCCAGACCGCTTGAGCATCCCGCGACGTTAGGCTACATTGCCCAGCTTGCGCCTGAGGTGATCGAGCAGTTTGATCAGGCCGGATGCATCACCGATGAACCGCTTTCTCCAACCGCTCGACAATAGTCCTTATCTATTCGGAGCATCAATCCGAAAAACACCATGCTTAATTTCAAGGCGATCGCCCTATTGACTGCGCTGATTTCACTGGGGTTGCCCGTTGCAGCCGAGGCTCAATCTCTTCGGTTTCCTACCGAGTCAGAGCAACAAAGCTTAATTGAAGAGATGCGCCAAACGATACCCCAACTGATGGAGAGTGGCATGTACAGCGATCGGCGCACCGCGATTGAGCGAGATGAAGCTGAGGCATTTTCGCAAGCCTGGGCAGAGGTTGATCCGGCTGTTGCCCCGTTTTTGGGTGAATGGTATGCCATTGAAGAATCATTGGCGATTTACCCGTCTCCCCACCCAGGCGTGGTGTGTATCGTTGACACCTATCTAGATATCAGCGACTTTTACCTGGGGTTTGTGCTCAACGAGAAAGTGTATACTTCGACCCACATGACGCTGGTGCTCGACAGCGATTTTTTGGTGAGCCTGGGTGTGTATGGTGACGATCAGTCGCCTAGCCACTACGAATATGCCCATCCGCGCATTCCTCAAACTCCGGCAGCATCAGATTACTATGTCAACATGCATCCTGAGATTGTGGAGCAGTTTAACCGGGCGGGCTGTCGGGTTGGGGCACCTCCAGATGTCGATGCGGCGTCTGGCTTGTCGCTGTGAGTCGTGGCAGCAGTTGGCGATCGCTCCAGGTCAAATCGATTAATCCAGAAATTATCAGGTTTGTCCATCAATACGTTGTTCGTCAATTTGTTCGTCAATTGAGGTTCAACGTTGACGGGGCATGAGTTAGTGCAAGACTGCCACCGATAAGAGAGTAGTCTAATGACGCAGGCTCATAGTCGAACATGCTCACAGATCGATAAAGTGACGGCACATATCTGCAAAACCCAGGTCTTTTCGGCGAAACCCAGGCTGTTTTACACAGTAGAGTGCTCGCGCAAATCACTATCTACCTCTTTCACTCGCTGTTGCTTAGGCGCTGATTGCCCTCGTTTCATTAGCACGTAAGCGGCGGGGACAAAGTAGAGTGCTAGCAGCGTTGCGCCTGCGATACCCCCGGAAATGGCGATCGCCAGCGGTTGCCAAAAGGGGTCTCCCCCGGCCAGCAGCGGAACAAAGCCAATCATTGTCGTTGCTGTGGTCGTGACCACGTGGCGCGTTGCTTTGAGCAAGACCCTATGCACCTCTCTGGGGTTGCCGTGGCGAGCTTCGGGGTCTTCGTTAAACGCTGTGAGCACCACAATCGAGTCGTTGATGGCCACCCCAATCAGGCCCATAGTGCCGACGATCGCCATAAAGCCCAGCACCGATCCAAATAGCTTCAGCGACAGCACGGCCATCCCAATCGAGCCCACCGCCACCACCGCAATGATGCCCGCTTGGCGAAACGACCCCAGCGATAGCACCAACGCTACAACCATACCTAGCAGCAGGATGGGAATAAACAGCAGCAGGTTGCCCATGGCGTTGCTCTGCTCTTCAGATTCGCCGCCGAACTCATAGCGGTAGCCAGGGGGCAGCTCAAAGTTGACTTCAGCCAGCCGCGACTGGAGCGCCGTCAGCACCGTACTTGGCAGGACACCAGCAGTGATAAACGCCTGCACGGTATTCACGCGCTGTTCGTTGCGGCGGGCAATACTCGCCAACTGGGGCACCAGCTCAAATTCACCCAGGGCCGAGGTGGGGCGAAAGCCTCTATCCTGAGCCTGGTCGGGCCGCAGATCGAGGGAGGCCAGAGTGTTTAGACTGGCGCGATCGGCATTGGCCAGCCGCACGCGCACGGGCAAGTTTTCGGTCGATTCCAAAATGGCACCCCCCGTAACCCCCTCAGAGTAAGCATCGAGCTGCTGGGCGATCGCCGTATTGGTCAATCCAGCCTGGCGCACCTGCTCGTTATCTAGGTCAAGCCCCAACTTAGGCTGGCCCTCAGTCAGGTCATCGCGCACGCTCACCACATTGGGGATAGTGGTCAATATGGCTCGCACGTCCATGCCCAGGCGGCGTAGCTCGTCTAGATTGGGGCCGTAGATGCGCATCTCGACGGGGGCATCGAAGGGTGGCCCCTGCTGGAACTTTTGCACGATTATCCGCGCTGACGGAAACAAGTCGCCTAGCTCTCCCTGGAGTTCTCGCACTAGGGGTTCTACGCCGTCTTCAGACTTGAGTTGCACCATCGCTTGGGCGTAATAGGGCTGGTTTTCGCGCGAGCTTTGAATGTTGTAATAAAACCGAGGGGCGCTCTCGCCCACAAACCAATAAACATCCTGGACATTTTCGTGGGTGAGGATCACGTCTCGCGCCTGAAGCGCTTTTGCGCGGGTCTGCTCGATGGAAGTCTGGGAGGCAAACTCAATTTCGACCTGGAACTGATCGCGATCGACCAGGGGGAAAAACTGGTTCTCTAGGGTCGCGGCTGAGATAAAGCCAACTAGGGGAATGGCGAGGATAATGGCGATCGCCAGCAGCGGTCGAGCCGTCGCCCGTTGGGTTGACCAGCGATAGGGACGCGCTAGCCAGGGTAAGTCTAGGCCATCGTTCCACCAGGCCCCCGGCTTGGTCAAAAATCTTAGGACTTTGCCTCGCGGCTTTCTCTGCGGTTGATTGCTGTGACCTAACATCCGTGCCGCGAGGACGGTAATCAGGCTCAGAGAAATAGCCAGCGATGAGATCAGTGCCAAAATCACCCCCAGGGCGATCGTGCCGACAAACTCTCCAGCCGCACCCGGCAGCAGGTAGATGGGTAGAAAGGTCAGCACCGTCGTCACTGTTGAGGCCAGCAGCGGCACTTTTAAATAGTTCACCGTCTTGGTGGCAGCGTGGAGCGGCTCGGCCCCAGCTTTGATGTCAGTTTGAATCTCATCGACGACAACGATCGCGTTGTCGATCAGCAGGCCCAGGGCAATAATCAGCCCGGTGACCGACATCTGGTGAATGGGGACGCCCAGCACAGACATCAGGCCAAATACGGCAAATATGGTGAAAGGTAGCGCCGTGCCAATCACCAGCGCCGATCGCCAGCCCATGGCCACCACGGTGACGCCGATGACCAGCAGCGCCGACATCACCAGGTTGCCCATTAGCGTGCTGATCCGGTTCTCGACGTAGCCGCTTTGGTCAAAGATCACGTCTAGGCTTATGCCCTCGGGCAGGCGATCGCGAAAGTCATCCGCCGCTGCTCGGGCCTGGGTAGCCCATTGGTCAATCCGCAGCCCCGACTGCATCATCACACCAACTACCACCGCAGACTTGCCGCTGACAATAGCCTCGTCGCTAAGGGGGTAGCGAATGCCCCGACTGACGCTGGCGATGTCGCTGAGCCGGGTAAACTGGCCGCTGCTGGTGCGAATTGGAATTTGGCGAATCTGCTCGGTAGTCTCTAGCTCGCTCTCGACTTCAATGGCAACGGTCTGCTCAGGCGTGCGCAGCTGTCCGGCGCTGGCTTTGGCGTCGCTAAGACTGACCTGGTCGGCCAGCCCCTGGGCAGACAGCCCCACCCCAACCAGCTCCGGCGCGTTGATTTCCACCAAAATTTCTTCGCTGGGGTTGCCAAAGAAATCAACATCCTCGGTGCCGTTGAGCGATCGCATCGTCACCCCCAGTTCTTCGGCGTAGCGGCGCAGCAGAGCGTAGTTTGGCTGATCCGGTAGATCCCACGTCACCGAAGCGACGAAGGTATAGGCTTTCAGCAACACCTCCGAGAACTCCGGGTCAGCTGCCCCAGCAGGAAACAAAACCGCCGCGTCATCCATGGCGTCTCGCGCCTTTGACCAAATCGGCTGGACATTTTTGATCGAATCCGATAGCTCGACAGATACGCTAGAAAACCCCACCCGCGAGTCCGATTCGATCACATCGATCTCGTCAATCTCGGCCAGCTCTTCTTCGAGTACCGTAGTCACCAGTGCCTCGACCCGCTCCGCACTGGCACCGGGAAAAGCGGTCGTGATCACCGCCACCCGCGACACTAATTCTGGATCTTCCTGGCGCGGCAGGGACTGGTAGGCCGAGAACCCCCAGCCGAAGATCAAAATGATGGTGAGGATGAGCAGGCGGATGTTGGTAAAAAATGGGCGAACCATAAGAAATTAAGAGAGATGAGGGGAAAGCGGGAATTCAAAAGTATGAATTCGAAATTTTGAACGTTGAACTAATTCAGGGGCCGGACGCGCTGACCTGGAACCAGGCGGTGAACGCCGCTGGCGACGATGCGATCGCCCGACTGGAGTGTCCCCTGAACCAAAGCCCGGTTACTCTCCTGATGCAGAATCTCGACGGCTTTGGGCTGAGCTTGGTAGGTGTCGTCTTCGCCCGCCGTTTCGCTCTCAGCGGGCACCACGACATAGATACTCCACAGCCCGCGAATGTCTTGGGCTAGGGCCTGAGTTGGCAACCAAATGCCGCCAGTTGCTATGGTCTCGGTTAGCTCTACCCGCACGGTTTGCCCCGGATTGATGCGAGGCAGGGCGGCCTGTTCAAGCTGAAAGACGACGATTTGGGTGCGGGTATCGGAGTCAACTTCGGGCAGCAGAGATTTGACGGTGGCGCTGTAGCGTTCGGTGCCTAGATTCACCGTCACCGGGTTACCAGTTTGCAGGCGGCTGGCGGCATGTTCGGGCATACCGATGCGGGCTTCGGGGGCTTCATTTTCGACCAAGCGCACTACCGACTGTCCGGCCCCAACGACCACACCCTCATCGACCGTTTGACCTGCGACAATGCCGTCGAAGGGGGCCTTGAGCGTGCTTTTGCTGAGATTGACATCCACGTCGGCAATGCTGGCGTCGAGCTGCTGCACCACGGCCTGCTGAGCCGCAACCTGCTCGGGGCGAGTGCCATTGAGCAGTTCGTTGAGGTTGCTGTTGGCTCGGTCAAGGCGGGCTTGCAGGGTATCGGCACCGTAGGTAAACTCGTCGAGCTGTTCCCGCGCGATCGCGCCCTGCTCGTAGAGGTATTCTCGCCGCGATCTCTGCTGTTCTTGCAGCTGTAGCTGACTTTCAATATCCCGCACCTCGGCGCGGGCAGCGGCGATATCTTCTTGCCGTGCCCCGCGCTCTAGCTCTAGCAGTCGAGCCTGAGCCTCGGCCTTTTGCGCTTCGAGCTGGCGGCGCTGGGTTTGCAGGTTTTGGGTATCGAGCTGGGCTAGGACTTGACCGGAGGTGACGCGATCGCCTTCAGCCACCCGCACCTGTACCAGCTCACCACCGCGATTAAACCCCAGGTTGCTGCTCCGTAAGGCGGCAATTTCGCCCGTGTAGAAGCGCAATACGTCGTAGCTGTTGACGGCTTCGACCGTCAAGGTTTCCACAGCCAGGGCTTCGACTTCGTTTGCCTCAGCAGATTTAGTCTCTTGTGCGACCAACTGAATGTGAACAATTGGGACTCCAACGGCTAAGAGCAGACCAGCCACCCCCAGCCCAATCAGCCATCGGGGCTTCAGGTATCGATTGAGCTGACCCAATTCGCTAGATTGAACGGGAGCATCAACCTTTTTATCAAATTTTTCTTCAGCTAAAGAGGAGTCCGGCATTGTAGTTGCTTTGGGTGGGGATAATGAACGTATTTGTTACCCACATGTTTTTGTAGGTGACCAGCCAGATGCTTTCCCGTTGCGAGTGATTTTCTTTCAGCCAGTTTCGCAATTGCTGGGCTGATGTCACCTCAACCTGCTCAAAGTTCTCAGCCTTGATCATGATTAGCTAAGGTTCACAGGTGCGATCGGCAATATAAATATCTGCATTAGAACCATGACTATTAATAACTAACACGATATTGATTGCAAAACAAATATAGAATGTGGATTAAGTCATATCAATTTTGATATCAATGAATTTAAAAACCCTGACTGCCTTTATTGTCCTGGCCGAGGAGCTGCACTTCGGTCGCGCCGCCCACCAGTGCGGCATTTCGCAACCAGCGATGAGCCGTTTGGTGAGCGAGCTAGAAGCCGATCTGGGGGTAAAACTGCTCAATCGCACCTCCCGCGATGTGTCTCTGACCAATGCGGGCAGGGGGTTCCTTGAGTCTGCGAAAAAGGCTGTTGCCTATGCTGATATGGCCATTCGGGCCGCAAAAGCGGGTGCCGTTGACGGGATTGATTCGCTCACGGTGGGGATGGGAATTGGCACCGCCCAGCCGCTCGTCGGGTCGCTGATCGCTAAATTCAAACGCGCCCATCCCGAAACGAGGGTCTCTCTGTGTCAGCTCGACGAACGCTCGATCGGTTCAGCGCTGGCAAATGGCGGGGTTGATGTGGCGATTGTCTGGGATGTCTCAATTCCCACTGGCATCCATCGTCAGTATCTTGGCGTGGTACCGATGTCAGTGCTAGTGCAATCTGGTCACGAACTCGAAAAAAAAGAGCCTGTTAGTTTGGCCGACCTGGCAGGTTATCCGATCATTTTGCCTGACCGCGATCGCCAGCCCATTATCTACGACACCTATTGCCGATACGCCGCCGAAGCAGGCTTTGAGCCTAAGATTGCGATCGATGTCTCTACGATGGCTGACACCCTGGCGATGGTTGCTGGCGGCGTGGGGGTAGGCAATGCCCCTATGGTGGCTGGTCTATCCTATCCGGGGATTTCTGTGCTGAAGCAAAGTCCGCTCTTTGAGCTGAGCTATGCGCTTGCATGGACTCATACATCACCTGCGTTGGAGAGACTGCTGGAGCTGTTGTAGTGAAACACACGATGGCGAATGGATTGCTACGCTGCCGCTGTGTGTTGGCGAGCGGTTTCCAGGGTAAAAACATTGCGACAAAGGTTCGCCACAAGATGGTTCGTACTTTATTCGATGGCCTTTCTATCTTCTGGAAGCAGCACCTCAGTGCATTGCTATATTCTGCCAAAAACTTGAGATTAGAAGCTTGAGCTTTTCTAATGACAGACTTGATTAACTTTTGAATGAAGTATTGAATATGATAGCGAGTCGCTGATGGCTAAACAGGTTGATATCTTCCATGCAAACTGCTGACGATCTCTATGACCTGCTGCTCGACCTAGATCAAAAGAGTTATCGTGCCTACAAGCAAATCAAGGGACACTATGCCTTTGAAGACTTTACGCTAATCATCGATCATGTCCAGGGAGACCCCTTTGCGGCTCCGAGTCGAGTGCGGGTGCAGGTGCCCCAACGCGATCGCCACGGCAACCCCATTGCTGGATTTCCCGCTGAACTGTTTCATAGCCGCAGTCGAGAGATTGCTTTGCGAGACTATCTCACCCGGCAATTTGACCAGGTCGCGTCTCGATTAAAGGAAAAGCGAGGCAGCGGCAAAAGCGGATTAGTGGCGTTGGCTTGCCTGGGCGTAGCTCGTATCGCCCCTCCGGTGCAGCAGGTGCTGGAGCGGTCTGCCCTGTGGGTGAATGCTCAGCAGGTTGAGGCTCGGTTTGTCGTGGGGTTGCCTGCCCGTGGCCGCAGCATTTTAGGGCGGCAGGCGGCGGAGTTGCTGTGTGATGACATCGAGGCGATCGTTCACCAGGCGCTCACATTTAAAGCTCTAGATGCCGATGCCATCCGTCACCATGTGGAAGTGGTTGAAGATGCTGACTGGCTGCGAAAACAGCTCGCTTCCTGTGGACTCGTTGCCTTCGTTGCCAACGGTGCGATATTGCCCCGTCAGAGCGGCGTTAGCGACAAACCTCTGACCCAAAACTGCGTTCTGTTTAAGGCTCCAGAAGAATTGCAGGTCGAGTTTCAGCGACCGAATCACGGTGCGATCGCAGGCATGGGCATTCCCAAAGGCATTACTCTGATTGTGGGAGGGGGATATCACGGCAAATCGACCCTGCTGCGGGCGATCGCCACAGGTGTTTACAACCACATTCCGGGCGACGGACGAGAAGCCGTCGTCACCGATCGCAACGCCGTCAAGATTCGGGCTGAAGACGGTCGCAGCATCACAGGCGTCGATATTTCTCCATTTATCAACTGCCTGCCCCAGGGACGTTCTACGGCTCAGTTCACCACCGAAAACGCCAGCGGCAGCACGTCTCAAGCCGCAAACACAATAGAAGCCCTAGAAATGGGAGCAATGGTGCTGCTGGTAGATGAAGACACCTCCGCCACCAACTTCATGATTCGCGATCGCCGGATGCAGGCACTGATTGCCAAAGCGAAGGAACCGATTACGCCGTTTATTGACAAGATTCGGCAAATCTACGACGGCTTTGGCGTCTCTACGGTGCTGGTGATGGGGGGCTGCGGCGACTATTTTGACGTGGCAGATACGGTCATGGGGCTGGAAAGTTTTGAAGTCCGGCATCTTACCCAAGCCGCTAAGGCGATCGCCAAAGCCTATGCCACTCACCGCACCATTGAAGGCGGCAAAGAGTTTGGTCATATCACTCACCGCATTCCTAAATCCAAACGTCTGGATCTGAGCCAAGGCAAGCCTCAGTCTAAGCATAAAATCGACGACCGTGGCCCTAAGCTCAAGGCTCGCGACACCGATGAGCTGAGATTTGGCGGCGAAGATATTGATCTGACAGCCGTTGAGCAACTGGTTGATGTCGCCCAACTACACGCCATTGGAGGGGCGATCGCCCGGTTGCAAGAGAGCTACCTCGATTATGGGCATACCCTTCGAGACGTCATTGAACGGATCATCAGAGATATCGAAGGAGAAGGGCTAGATCGTCTCACCCGCTATCCCCAAGGCGATATGGCGATGTTTCGTTCGTTTGAGCTGGCCGCAGCCATCAATCGACTGCGATCGCTCGAAATTTGCTTGCCAAACGCTCATCAGGCTGCCGCTAATCAGCTTGTTGCTAATAATTATGTGGTCAAAACTAAAGCGAACGGTGTGTGCCCCCCGCCGGGGGGCACACACTCAGATAGCATCGTTTAATGCTGGCTACCAACTTAGTTTTGGCGAGCCGTAGCCGTCATCGTCATCAGCAAACTCACCGCATGCAGCAAATCTTCAGGCCCCATCGGATAATTCAAAAACTCATCAATCCCAGCCTGGAGAAAATATTCAGTCGCGTAGGGCGTTGAGGCGCTACCCAGAGCCAAAATCTTCAGCTGTTTGGTTGACGGGTTTTGGCGAATTTGCTGGATCAGTTCGCAGCTATCGACATCAGGCAGACAGGTGCCGACCAACACCATTGAAGGTTGCAGCATTTCTACTTGGGCCACTGCCGACCAGCCTTCTAGCATCCAAATCAGCTGATAGCCCGCTGCCGTCAGCATGTCAGACACGAGGTGAGCGACTTCGTCTTGGCTTTCAATCAAGACAATGCGGCCCAGGGGTTGCGTATTGGGCTCTGAAGTCGGAGATTGTTCATGGCGCGATCGCACGAAAGGCGTTCGGGGCAGTGTCACCGTAAACACTGTGCCCACGTTCACGGTAGACTCACATTCGATCTGCCCCCCATGCAGGTCTACGAGTTGCTTTGTCAGCGCCAATCCTAATCCTGTGCCTTCATATTGGCGACGGTAGGAGCTATCAAGCTGTCGAAACTTCTGAAAAATATCGGTTCTGAGATGATCAGGAATACCAATGCCCGTATCTTTGATCTGAAACGTAACTGAGCTGGGAGTCGAGGCAACCCGCAACGTAACCTTACCCGACTCAGGGGTAAACTTGACGGCATTGCTGAGCAGATTCAGCAACAGTTGGCGCAACCGCCTTGGATCAGCCTTGAAATGATCAAACTCCGAAGGCACATCAAGACTCAACTCCAACCGAATTCGCTTCTCTTTTGCTTTATCGGCATAGGTTTTGAGGGTTTGCTGCGCAATTAATGAGAGAGAGCAGTCGTGCAAATCGAGAGACATTTTGCCTGACTCAAGCTGAGACAGGTCTAAAATTTCGTTAATCAGCTCTAGCAAATGTTCACCCTGGTTGTGGATGTTTTGCAAGTAACGATGCTGGCGCTCTCGAATGGAAGAATTCTGAGCTTCTTGATTGTCTGTTGACGACCAGCGCAGCAGTGTAGACGACATCCCTAAGATGTAAGTGAGCGGAGTTCTCAGTTCGTGGCTCATGGCCGCCAAAAACTCTGTCTTTGCCTGATCCGCAGCCTGTGCAGCCAGCATGGCATCATGCAAGATCTGGGTGCGGTGGGTGAGACCTTCTTCAATGGCGACAGGTTCTGATGCAAACTCTGAATCGGTTTGGGGCTGAGACGATTGCTGGAAACCCATCAGCTCTAGCGTAAATCGACTTTGTACCGTTGGGTCGTTGGGGGTGTTTTGTTGGGCTATTTCGAGAATCTGGGTCAGGTGAGAATAGACAGAAGTTTTGGCATCAATCTGCTCAAGCAGGCAGCAGGTGAATGTGGCGATCGCCTCTGGGTCAAACAGCAAATTATAGGCAACCTGCTCAGAGCTAGGCCAGACTGACCGAGAATCTTGTACGCTTGTTGAGCGATGTGAGTTTGAGGACTGATCTGGCATCATTTGTCCGATCAGCAGTGCCTTAAACTCAGGCGAGGCGACCAACGTAAACCGAAGCGTCTGCCACGTCAGCGGCATTGAAGCCTTCGATCGGATGTTTTGGGCGATGCTGTCAGGGCTACGTTCTCCAATATTGAGAGCGGCCACCACATCAGGTGAGGTGACGACATAGGCCAATGGTGTTGACGAACGCTGGCGATGACTGAAAAGGGTGACACCCGACTGGGAGTGCTGAACTTCTACTGACAAGGCTTTGGCTTCTTGCTGCGGAGTTTCTGATGGCTTGGCCATTGAACCAACAGCAATCGTCTCTCTCAGCAATTCGCTCAATTGCTCGAAGATGTCAGACGATAGAACCTGACGAGGAGTGAAGGAAAACATAGCGATAAAAGCGAACAAAGGAGCGGCGGTTAATCAGGCAGTGATCAGGCAGTAGATAATTCTGCGGAACACATAGACTAGGGCGATCTTAGCCAGGGCAATCGCGCCCCAAGGTCGTTCTACCTGTGAGCAGACTGCCTGTGAGCAGACTACCTGTGAGCAGACTAATAATGGTCGGCACCTGCTTAAATCGGGCTATCGCTCGACAGGTACCCCATGCCCGAAGACAACACGCTCGAACTGTGTGAGAAGACTGTGGAAGCATGGCCATCACTCGCTTCAACGTTGAACAATAGAAAAGTGAGAACAGAAAAGTGAGAACAAAGCTCCTCGCACGCCCCTACGAACCGCATCAAGGAACTGCGGACTTCCGCCCAAATATACTATCTTGCGAAATTATCTAATCTCGCAAAACTAAAGATTCTCCTGATAGTTGCATCATTCATTGTTGAGGACATTCATTTGCATCGTTTAGCTGCCACTCCTGGGGGCTGGTCGCCCGACGCTGAAGGCGTGATTTTTGTAGACCAGACGCCCGCTCCCATCGTTGTGCTCACCGCCGCAGATACCGACATTCAGGCGATCGCCAGAGCCATCATCCAACTGCCCACCAACGCCCCGGCAGTGCGCGTCGTGAACCTGCTGCAACTTCAACAACAATTAAGCATTGACACCTATGCCGACGATGTCTTGCGCCATGCCCAATGCATTGTCGTGCGGCTGTTGGGAGGTCGTGCCTACTGGAGTTATGGCCTCGAAGTGGTCAAGCAAACCGCGCAGGATCACAATATCGCTCTCTTCATCATCCCCGGTGACGATCGCCCCGACCTCGATCTGATGAGCCACTCCACCGTGCCCCTCAGTGCAGTGAATACGCTCTGGCGCTACTTTACCGAAGGCGGCATCGAAAACAGCACCCATGCCCTGCAATTCCTTGCCAATACAGCTCTAGGCACCTCTTTTCCCACGCCATCGCCCCAAGCCGTTCCCCGCGTCGGCCAATATTCCTGGACTCCTGACCTCCTTTCTGACCTCCTGACTCTTGACTCCCAACTCCTCCCTCCCAACGCCTCTCCCCCCTCCATCGGCCTCCTCTTCTACCGCGCCCACTACTTATCAGGCAACACCGCCCCCATCGATGCTCTATGTGAGGCGATCGCCCAGCAAGGCGGACAACCTCGACCGATTTTCGTCTCATCTCTACGCGACCCAGAGGTGCAGGCTGAGGTTTTGGATTTGCTGCGTCCTGCCCATGCCAGTCCAGTTCAAGTGTTGCTCAACACCACCAGCTTTTCAGTCGCCCAGCTCAACGACGCGACTCTCAACTTAGATCTGTGGAAAGCGCTGGATGTGCCCGTGATTCAGGCGATCCTCAGCGGCGGCACTCAGGAGCAGTGGCAGCAGCAGTGGCGCGGCCTGTCGCCCCGCGACCTGGCCATGAATGTAGCCCTGCCGGAAGTAGACGGGCGCATTATCAGTCGAGCGGTGTCGTTCAAGTCGGTGCAAAATCGCAACGATGCCCTCGAAACCGATGTCGTTGCCTATGAACCCGTGGGCGATCGCATTCAATTCGTATCGGCTCTGGCGATGAACTGGGCACGGCTGGCCCAAACTCCCGTGGCAGAACGGCGCATTGCTCTGATTCTCGCCAACTATCCCAACCGCGATGGTCGTCTTGCCAATGGCGTTGGCTTAGACACTCCGGCAAGCTGCATTGAGATTCTTCGGGCGCTCCAGGCCGCAGGCTACACCGTCAGCGATATTCCCGCCGATGGCGATGCCCTGATTCGTGCGCTCACCCAAGGGGTAACGAATGATCCGGAAGCGGCAGATCTTCGCACCGTCCGGCAATCCCTAGATCTCGCAGACTACGAGAAATTTTTCGCAACGTTGCCCGATTCAGTCCAGAAAGAGATTGGCGATCGATGGGGACAGCCCCAACCCCACCATGCCGAGGGTTCCGCAACCGCTTTTCCCATTGCCGGACTTCAGCTCGGCAACATTTTCGTCGGCATTCAGCCCTCTCGCGGCTACGACCTCGACCCTTCGCTCAACTATCACGCCCCGGATCTGGAACCCACCTACGACTATCTCGCCTTCTACCACTGGCTGCGCCAGCACTTTGGCAGTCAGGCGATCGCCCACCTCGGCAAACACGGCAATTTAGAATGGCTCCCCGGTAAAAGCATCGCCCTCAGCGACACCTGCTATCCTGAAGTCGCCTTTGGCCCCATGCCCCACCTTTATCCCTTCATCGTCAACGATCCGGGAGAAGGAGCCCAGGCCAAACGCCGTGCCCAAGCGGTGATCATCGACCACCTCACCCCCCCCCTGACCCGCGCCGAACTCTACGGCAGTCTGCAAAAGCTCGAAGGACTGATCGACGAATATTACGAAGCCCAAGGACTCGACCCCAGCCGCCTAGACGTGATTGGCGATCGCATCCAAGCCCTCATCCAAGCCGAACACCTCGACACCGACCTCAATCTTCTCCCTCCGCAACTCCTCCCTCAAACTCCTCCCTCCTTGCCCCCCCTGCAAGACTTCATCGCCCGCGCCGACGGCTACCTCTGCGAACTGAAGGAATCGCAAATTCGTGATGGCCTCCACATTTTCGGCCAGTGTCCCGATGGAACTCAGCTGCGTGATTTAGTTGTGGCGATCGCCCGTCATCCCGCACCCGGACGCCCCGGATTGCTAAGGGCGATCGCCCAATCCTGGCAAATCGACCCCGACTGGCTCACAGAAGACCTCGCCACTCCCCTCCCCCCAGACCTGATTCCACAAATCCCCGTCTATCCCGAACTCCCCCCCTACCGCACCGTCGGCGACCTAATCGAAGCCCTCGAACAAGAAGCCGCTCAGCTCGTCGAAACCCTTCTTCAACTTCCCACTTCTTCAAAACTGCTCTCTCACCCAGAACTGACGCAGCAGATCCCCCCGGCTAACGCCACTCTCCTTGTTAAGGGGGGCAGGGGGGATCACAGTTCTATTGGTCGTGATAGTCAGACTGAATTGCGTCAGTCCTCTCCCCAATCTCCAATCCAAAATTCAAAACTCAAAACTCCGAACTCAAAACTCCGAACTCAAAACTCCGAACTCACCTGGCTCCAAACCCACCTCATCCCCGTCCTCCGCGCCACCCCCCAAGAAATCACCCACCTGCTGCACGGACTCAGCGGCGGCTACGTACCCAGCGGTTCGTCTGGCGCACCCACACGAGGCCGTGCCGACGTGTTGCCCACCGGACGCAATTTTTACTCCGTAGATATTCGCGCCATCCCGACCGAAAGCGCCTGGGATGTCGGGCGGAAGGCCGCCGAAGTGCTGATCGAGCGCTATTGCCAAGAAAATGGCGACTTCCCAAAAACCCTCGGCCTATCGGTCTGGGGAACTTCCACCATGCGCACGGGAGGAGACGATATTGCCGAAGCCCTTGCCCTCCTGGGCGTACAGCCCGTTTGGGATGGCGCATCCCGACGGGTCATCGACTTTGAAATTTTGCCGCTATCCCTGCTCAATCGTCCTCGCGTAGACGTGACCTTGCGAGTGTCGGGCTTTTTCCGAGACGGGTTTGCCAATCTCATCGACTTATTTGATCGCGCAGTGGAAGCTGTCGCAAATCTGGATGAGCCAGACGACGACAATCCCCTAGCAGCGCAGGTGCGACAAGATGCCGACCGATGGCAAGCCGCAGGATTATCGGAATCTCAGGCCGTTGAGCGATCGCGCTATCGGGTCTTCGGCTCAAAGCCCGGAGCCTACGGAGCCGGACTCCAGGGGCTGATCGAAGCCCAAAACTGGACGAGCGACGAAGACTTGGCTCGTGCCTACATCAACTGGAGCAGCTACGCCTACACCGGACGCAGCGACGGGCGCTCTGCCCCAGAAGCCTTTGAGCAACGCCTCGCCCAGATGCAAATCGTGCTCCACAACCAAGACAACCGCGAACACGATATCCTCGATTCTGACGACTACTACCAGTTTCAGGGCGGCCTCACAGCCGCAGTGCGCTCAGTGCAGGGGCGATCGCCCGTCACCTATTTTGGCGACCATTCCCGCCCCGACAACCCACGAGTACGCCACCTGCGAGAAGAAATTGCCCGCGTCTATCGCTCCCGCGTCGTTAATCCCAAATGGATTGCCGGAGCCATGCGCCACGGCTACAAGGGAGCCTTTGAAATGGCGGCTACGATGGACTATTTATTCGCCTACGACGCCACGACTCACTGTGTCGAAGACTTTATGTACGAAGGGATTGCCCAAGCCTATGTGCTCGATGCGGCAGTCCAAACCTTCGTGCAAGACAAAAACCCCTGGGCGCTGCGCGACATGGCCGAGCGACTGCTCGAAGCGCACCAACGCAAGCTGTGGCCTAGCGCCGATGAGAAAATGCTAGATCAATTGCGGGCGATCGCCCACGCAGCCGAAGCCGACATCGAAGCCCACACCGACCCGACTCCGTTCAAAGCTTGATTCATCAAGATCCACTTCTGCGATTTCCTTCTGTACCTCTTGGAAGTAGGTGGCAACCATAATCAGCAAGTGAGTGATGTGTGTCGATTGTCGCGATGAATTACAGCCCGTTGCCGATGAGGATGAAGGGTGCCCAATAGTAGGGATGCGCCAAGTCACTACTTTGAGAGAGCGATCGCCCGACGTTTGGCAAACCTTGACCCATTAGGTTCTCGTGCAGAAGCCTCATCTTTCACCCGCTTGATTTAGCGCAAAATCAATGACGGTTTGGCTTAGACGAATATTTCGCTTAAGCATATTCTCGATCGAATCTCGTATCGACAGCGATGGATTTTGATGTTTTGCTTTCAACAAAATCCCTATAGAACCTGTCAACCTCAGGTTATTGAGATGGGCCACTCGCCTACCGACAGTTTCATTAATACAGACCGTTGTTATATTTCTGTCCAATGCTAATTGAATGACAGAGGCTTCTCCTAAATCGAGGCTGTTTAACAAAAAAGGAGAAACTGTTAATGGCGTCGTTTGTTTCTGGAGCCAAGACGCTTGTTCAAATTCTGCAATTGCAAACCGATTCGTACCACCGCGCAAAATTTCCTGGCACACTTCAAAAGGCACCCAAACTTCCTGATAAAGCGATTCCAGTAGAGTCAAGTCTCCCCAGGCTGCGACTAATGCAATCAGGGGTGAAGTGTTGATCACAATCGCAGAGGCTTCAGGCATTGGCAAGATCTGACAACAGTTCTTCCTCCGTTAAATCAATCAAGGAGACCCCATAGTCACCCAGTTTGAGCAGAAAAGAAACCCGATCAACCCCAACAATTGTTGCAGCCATTCCAGAAGAAAGGCGCTTCAACTCAAATAGCTTGACAGCCATTGCCCATTTGGCTTCCTGCTCAAATTGCTCTCGGGTACGCCCCAAGGCGTCTGGCAGAGTTTCGGGGTATGGGATGGTGAGTTGCAAAGACATGGGCCAGTTCTCACTCTTAATCATCAAAACGTCCTGCTATTCTCTGAGAATTGACTTCATCTTAAGCGCTCCCTGATGACATTATTCTCCACCGATGTCATCCTCAGCCTCAGGTGGGCAGGTTGATCAACCATCCACGATCAAGCGCGATCGCCCCCACTCACCCACGCCTTGACTGGAGGGCGATCGCCCTCCCTTCAAAACAAGCGCGATCGCCACAACTATCTCATGACCTTCTAACGCGCTTCTCGCACGGCGGCCTCTGCATTCACCAGACCTGCGCCAAAGAAATATTGCTCAGCGGAGACAGGTTCTGGCAGCGGAAAGACGCCGGAGAGGCGATCGTCCATGAAGGTCATGCCGACTTCGCGCTGGAGCCGATAGCGGTTGCGATCGCCCTGAGACAGTTCTAGCCCTTCGTAACTGGCGGTGTCTTTGAGAATTTCGGAGAGGCGATCGCGCTCTAGGTCAGGGTTAACGCCCTTCATCAAAGCGGCGATGCCTGCAACGACGGGTGCTGAAAAGGACGTGCCCTGCACCTGCACATAGTAGCCTTGCGGATCGAGCGCCATCGACCAACTATAGTCGGGCGCTTCCATGCCTTGCCAGAAGCCATCGACCCAGGTTCCGCCTGTGGTCAAAATGCCCCAGCGGTTAAACCGTGAGGTTTCGCCACCGGGAGCGACGAGATCCAGCCGACCGCCGTAGCTGCTGTAAAACGTGCGGTGGCCTTCAACACTGGTGGCTCCGACTGAAATGACGCCCGGTGTGGCCGCAGGAAAGCCGACCCCGTCGAGACTGTCGTTACCTGCGGAGGCGATGATGACTAAGTCAGGATGCTGGTCGAGCACATGAAAAATCTGAGCCACCAAATCTTGATTGGGCATGAGGCTGCCAAGGCTGAGATTAATCACATCTACGTCTCGTGCTGCCGCATAGCCTACCGCCTCAATCAGTCGCGCTGAGGTAATCTCACCGCCGAGACCAAACACCCGTACCGGAAGAATTTCAGCATTGGGAGCTACCCCTACCGTGCCCTGATTCTCAGTCGCATGAGCTGCAATGACCCCTGCCGACCAAGTGCCGTGAAATTCAGCGGAGATTCGATCGCGGATGAAGCTACGCAAGAGGCTAGCGACTTCGGCATCCGACCCATCGGGGTTCATGCTGCGAATCAGATACACAACGTTGTCATATTGTTCGAGCAGGCTGGCATCGTCGAGACGGAAGGTGTCTTGAAAGTCAGGACGAAGCGCGGCTAGTTCATCCTCACTGATGCGAGTGTCCGGGTCGCCTGCAACGCACTGATTTTCACTGCTGCATACGACCTCATTGCTAGAGAAATCCCACCCGTGAACTTCTCCTGGTAGTCGAGTCTCTAAGGTGTCGGGAACGGTATAAACTTGCTCTACTAAGTCGGGATGATCCCATTGGATGAGGCTGTCGATGACCGCAACCACTGCACCCTCCCCCCCGTTGCTTTCCTCCCATGCTTCTGTGGCGCGAATGTCTGTGCGGGGCTGGAACCTGCCGCGATAGGGGGTGCTGTTGAGATGCCAAGCCAGGGGCAGCAGGTTGCTGGTGAAGGGCGTTTCGAGGGTGGGAAGGCTAGCCAAAAACTGCTGCAACCGTGCCGTGGCATTGGGCTGAATGCCTGGAGTCTGCGCTGATGCCTGCTGCACCTGATAAGGCACGGACTGCACGAAGTTGGGGGTTGCCGACTGGATGCTAGATTCTAAATTAAGCTGGTTGGAAGCGTTTAATACCGCTAAGCCACTTTCACTGCGCGATCGCACCAAATAGCGATTTTCGGTAAATTGCAGCGGGCGAATGATTTCGAGGTTGTGGCGATAGAGGAGATGCTGAACCATGCTGTTGGGCAAGTCAGGCTCAAAGCTGACCACGATCTCATTGGGCAATACGACGGTGGTTTCGCCTTCCCCCTCGTTGCCACTGTCCAACGCCAATACGGGCAGGGTGCCATCTACATAGCTCTGCTGCTGAATCCGCTGGCGAACCGTATCGCGACTGCGAGAGTTGTTAGGCAGCGTGATCAGGGCAAGGCGATCGCCCAAGGGCTGTACGTCTATGTCAATAGATTCCGGAGCATTAGATTCTGAAGCGTCTCCTATCCGTCTATCTCCCCGTGTGATACTCACATTACCTTGCACATCTTGCTGAAGCTGGAGATAGAGAGGCAACCCGCCCCGCCCTCGGGTGCTGGTGTCATCGGCAGGACGAAACTGGACAGCGATGGTGTCGGGGTGCGATCGCAGTGGAATCTGTTGTCCGTAGAAGGTGTAGTAGAGGTTGTCCGAATTTTGGGGATCAGACGTTTGGGCTTGGGCGCTGTTGGAGGTGGAAAAGAGATTTGGGGCGATCGTGAGGCTGGTCAGCAGACATCCGCCGATTAAAAGACTAGAGGTCAATCGTGCAGGTAGAGTTTGGAAGAGGGGTTTCATCGCAAGTCATTCTCCGCATTAGGGCTACTGATACGTCATAGTCAGCGGTGGTTATGGGGGTATGCAGCTTTCGATTGTTTTGATGAGTTTACACTGAGACGACAACGTAAAGAGCTATGTGATGTGCTGAGCGTAGCCTGTATCGCCCGTTACTGCCAGTGAAGGCGATCGCTCCCTCTCCGTCATGCTTCTGGCGATGGGCACGGGCGTTGCCCTTTGCCCATCCTACATATGACTACATATGACTGCTGACTATAATTGAGCGGTCAAACGTTGCACAGGCACACAATCATGCAGACAACTTCAGCGAGTGGTCGCCCATCATCAGACCCCATGAATCAACGAGTTCAGGTAGATTTGGGCGATGGGGTGATTGTCCAGATGGATGTTGCTCAAATTGGTAGCACGGGCTTGCAAGAGGTGTCAGGCGGGAAGCGGTTTCCGTTTGTCGGAGTGTTGCAGGGCATGACCAAGGTTGCGGAGGCGATCGCCGGATCGATTCAGAAGGTGAAGCCGACCAAGGCAACGGTGAAGTATGGCTTGGAGATTGGCGTTGAAGAGGGGAGTCTGATGGCTGCCGTTGTGCGGGGAACAGGAAGCGCTAATTTTGAAGTTACTCTGGAATGGGAAAACAAGCCTGAAAAGGATAAAAAGGATGAATAAGCATCTTTTTTAAGGTGGGCAATGCCCACCCCGCCCCTTTGCTGTTCGTTTGCCCGCGAATCAATGGCGGGCTACGGGTAACAAGTCCGTTAAAACGGACTGTGGTATCTGCCAAGGGCACCACCAGCCCAAGGTCATTAGTCCACTTCTAGTGGACTTCCCATACTAGACCGCAATTGATTTGCGGTTTTTGCGACGGTTTGCCCGCGAATCAATGGCGGGCTACGGGTAACAAGTTCGTTAAAACGGACTGTGGTATCTGCCAAGGGCACCACCAGCCCAAGGTCATCAGTCCACTTCTAGTGGACTTCCTACACTAGACCGCAATTGATTTGCGGTTTTTGCGACGGTTTGCCCGCGAATCAATGGCGGGCTACGGGTAACAAGTCCGTTGAAACGGACTGTGGTATTTGCCAAGGTCATCAGTCCAAGGTCATCAGTCCAAGGTCATTAGTCCACTTCTAGTGGACTTCCTACACTAGACCGCAATTGATTTGCGGTTTTGCAACGCTTGAACCCATAGCTTTTTGTAAGGTGGGCAATGCCCACCCTACCTCTCTCCAAAATCCAAAATCCAAAATCCAAAATCCAAAATCCTTAGCTCATGCCTCAGCCTCTCTTCGAGCTTCTTAAGCGTTCTACGGTGAAAGTGATAGTGCCCAATGACTGGGGCACGGGATTTTTTGTGGCTCCGGGGCAGGTGCTCACCTGTGCCCATGTGGTGAGGCAGCATCCCGGAGAGTCGATCGAGCTGCACCAGCAAGGAACAAAAATCGCGACGGTACGGCAGATTCATCGACCCCAGGAGAGCGATCTGGATGTGGTGCTGCTAGAGGTGGTCAGCATTGAGGGGGCTGAAACAAATGACTTCCCCTGTGTGGCATTGGGAGACACGTACAACACTGATGATGAGCTGTATCTGTATGGGTTTCCCAGCGATTTTAAGCCTGGAGCACCGACAGCGGGTGGCGTATGCGAAGGAGAAACTGCTGACGAGCGGGGGCCGCTGATCAAGTTTCGGGGGATGCAGATTCAGCCCGGTCATAGTGGCTCGGCGCTGCTGAACCGGAAGACGGGTCAGGTGTGTGGGGTGGTGAATAAGACCCGTGGAGCTGCGACTGATCTGGGGGGCGTGGCGGTTCCGGTGGGTGAGATTTGGCGGCAGTTTCCTGAGCTGCGACAGCGAAACCAGGATTTTCATCAGCAGGATCAGCGGTGGCGAGAGACCGTCACGCGCCATATGCTGGAGGTTCACGATGAGCCTTCTCCCCAACAGAAGACGATGCCCTCAGAGCAAATAACCAACGTTCCTATGGCAGACCCTAACGTTTCTCTCAACACCAAAGAACGCTTAGCCCTGAGTCGAAACCTCAACGGGCTGACCGTTCAAGAGTTTAATGAGGTGTTGTTTCTCTTAGACCCACCCAAAGGACTGATTCCTCCACCTTCAGCTTCTCAAGGAGACCGCGTCTTTGCGTTGCTGAGCTGGGCACAAAGTACAACGGGGCGAGGGCTAGGGGAGGTGAAAACGGCACTCGATGACATCCTCCGCCCTTAGATGCCTCTTCGGACGAGCAAGGCACAGCTCCGAAGAGGCCCTGGATGGTGCCGTTAGAACCAAATCCCTGCTTTACGGGGCGAGAGTCGGTGCTGAGACAAATTCGCCAGCGGTTAAATAACGATCGCCGAGTGGGCGTGAGTCAGGTGCAGGCCATCGCGGGGCTGGGCGGCATTGGCAAGACCCAAACCGCGTTTGAGTATGCGTCTCGCTATTACTGGGAGGCCGACGAAGCAGACGCTTATCAAGCAGTATTTTGGATACGGGTGGATACGGAACAGGCCATTCAGAGTGGATATGAGGCCATTGCTGAGGTGCTGAAGCTGCCCCAGGCTGACGCAAAAGAACCCGACGTTGTTGTTCAAGCCGTAAAGGCTTGGCTATCGCAGCACTCCGGCTGGCTGCTGGTGCTCGACAACGCCGACGACCCCAGCTTTATTCCGCCTTATCTGCCCAAGCAGGGAAATGGTCATGTGCTGATCACCTCACGGGTGCAAGATCTTCAGCCCCTCGGCATTATTAAAAATCAAATCCTTGCCCTCGATGCCCTTGATCCAGAGGAGTCTCTGGACTTTTTGCTGAAGCGAACGGAGCAAGCAGCCCCCCTGCTTCCTGAAGAAAAAACCGCCGCTGAGGCATTGTGTCATGAGTTGGGGCATCTGCCCCTGGCGCTCGAACAGGCGGGGGCGTATATGGTTACGACCAACGCCCGCTTTCAAGACTATTTGACCAGCTATCGCCACCGCCGGGACACCTTGCTGAACGAGTCTGCTCCTATCTTGGGAGAATACCGTGAGCCTATTGCAACGACGTGGAATATCAACTTTGAAGCCGTGGAAGCTGAATCTCTCGCGGCAGCAGACCTGCTGCGAGCCAGCGCATTTCTTCATCCCGACAGCATTCCGTTTGACCTGATGGTGTCTGGGGCAGAGCTGTGGGGCGACGCGATTCAGCAGGCATTAGCCAATGCCAATGAAGACCCCCTCGCCTTCATCAATCTGCTCACTCCGCTGAGGCGATATTCTCTGGTGCGGTCTGAACCAGGGCAGACCTACAGCGTTCATCGCCTCGTGCAGGCTGTAGTGAAAACAAACTTGGGGGAGGAGGCTGCAAAGCAGTGGGCTGAGCGAGTGGTGCGGGTGGTGACTCAGGCGTATCCAAACGCCGATGACTATAACAATTGGGCAGAGTGTGAACGGTTACTTCTCCACGCTCAAGCCGCAACAGCAGATATTCAGACCTATCAATTTGAATTCTACGAAGCAGGGACACTCCTGATTCGGCTAGGTTTTTATTTTAAGGAAAGAGGACAATACGCTGAAACAGAGCCTTGTTATGAAAAAGGGGTAGATATTTGCAAAAAAGCATTGGGCGATCGCCATCCCTCTGTCGCCACCAGTTTGAACAATCTCGCGTTGTTATATGAATCGCAAGGGCGCTATGAGGAGGCCGAACCCTATTATCTGCAAGCCTTAGAGATGAGGCGGGAGCTGTTGGGCGAGTCTCATCCCGATGTCGCCACCAGTTTGAACAATCTCGCGTTGTTATATTACTCGCAAGGGCGCTATGGGGAGGCTGAACCCTTTTATCTGCAAGCCTTAGAGATGAAGCGGGAGCTGTTGGGCGAATCTCATCCCTCTGTCGCCACCAGTTTGAACAATCTCGCGTTGTTATATAAATCGCAAGGGCGCTATGAGGAGGCCGAACCCTATTTTCTGCAAGCCTTAGAAATGAACCGAGAGCTGTTGGGCGATCGCCATCCCGATGTCGCCACCAGTTTGAACAATCTCGCGGGATTATACGACTCGCAAGGGCGCTATGGGGAGGCCGAACCCTATTATCTGCGAGCCTTAGAGATGAGGCGGGAGCTGTTGGGCGAATCTCATCCCGATGTCGCCTCCAGTTTGAACAATCTCGCGTTGTTATATAAATCGCAAGGGCGCTATGGGGAGGCCGAACCCTATTATCAGCAAGCCTTAGAGATGAGGCGATCGCTGTTGGGCGATTCTCCTTCGGAGACACTACGTGAACGCCATCCCGATGTCGCCACCAGTTTGAACGATCTCGCGGGATTATATCGATCGCAAGGGCGCTATGAGGAGGCCGAACCCTATTTTCTGCAAGCCTTAGAGATGAGGCGGGAGCTGTTGGGCGATCGCCATCCCCATGTCGCCGCCAGTTTGAACAATCTCGCGGGATTATATCGATCGCAAGGGCGCTATGAGGCGGCCGAACCCTTTTATCGGGAGGCGATCGCCATCGGTCTTCAAACGTTGGGAGACGATCATCCCGATATTGCCATTTGGTTCTCAAATCTGGCAGGACTCTACACCGCCACTGGGCGCTTTGCCGAGGCTCAACCCCTGTATCTGCAAACCCTAGCCATTTTTGTGCAGCGGTTGGGGCAAGAGCACCCTTACGTCAATCAAGCCATTGGCAACTTATTGAGCTTTGTGCAGGCAGTCATTGCCGCAGGGCAAGAGGAGATTTTGTCTGATGCGCCGCTGATTCAGGCAATAGTGGCTCAGGTGAAGGGTGAAGGCAATGCTGCGGAGTAGCGAGGGTTTGCATGGAGTGCGCCCTCATTCTCATTAAAAAATTCGCAAATACGGTTGAACTCTCACCCGACATCTTGTACTATCTCTGCCACGGGGAATGATTCTAGGCGGGGAAGAGAGAGGCTGGCACCTCTCAAATCCCCTGATCATCCCAACTTAGCGTCGGTAAGTCGAGATGACTGGGATCAATGTTATCCCCACTATCTTGCCCTTACCACTTCAAATCAGGGATCTGGATAGTTCCCCGTTTTCCTTCACCCGAAAACGGAGATACCCGTCATGTTTCAACCTGCTTCTAGCGGGGCGGCTCAGTCCGCTTCTCAGTTCAACCTGCCCACCTTCAACCAAGAGGTGGTGCGCCATATTTTGCTGGGCGACTACAGCGCCGTGGTCGAGGCCATCAACCGCATGGCCGTCCTCGGCTACTGCGAGCGCATCGCCTGGAGCGACCCCATTCCCACTGGGCGCAACGGCGAATTCATCAGCATCATGACCCGAAAGCGCAGCCTCTCGTAGGATCGAGAATCAATCAATCTGCAATTTTGTTTTCCTGAAGGGGCGCACAGCTGTGCGCCCGTACCAAATTTGGATTTTATTAGATCCTCATTCCTTAGAGGTTTCATCGCCCTCATTTTCAGCTATGCTCATGAACTGTTGGACATTCATTTGCATTCTTCACCTCACCCTGCATCGACTATGACCACGCGCACTCTCGTCTACATCGCGCTTTTTGCAGCTCTGGTTGCCGCCCTGGGATTAATTCCGCCGATTCCCCTGCCGTTTTTGCCCGTGCCCATCACCGCCCAGACCCTCGGCGTCATGCTCGCCGGATCGCTCTTGGGAGCAAGACGGGGCGGGGCGGCGCTGCTGTTGTTTTTGCTGCTGGTCGCGGCAGGCTTGCCCATCTTGTCGGGCGGACGGGGGGGATTAGGCGTTTTTCTTAGCCCTTCAGGTGGGTTTTTGCTGGGGTTTCCCCTGGGCGCGTTTGTGATTGGCTGGCTGACCGAGCTGCGATCGCCCAAGCGTCGATTCCTCAAGCGATCGCAGCGCCTTGCCCTGCCCCTGGCAATTACCTGGAATTTGCTGGGCGGCATTGTTGTGATTTACGCCATCGGCATTCCCTGGGTGGCGATCGCGGCTCAAATGTCGCTCACAAAGGCGTTAATCGGCTCTGCGGTCTTTATTCCGGGGGATGTGGTGAAGGCCGTGCTGGCGGCGATCGCCGCTGTGAGTTTAGAGCGGGTTTATCCCCTCCGCAACTCGTTTCAAGCCGAGCACAAAGGAGCGTAAACGGCTCATGACTCGCCCCAGCGTCACCGCCCATGCCCGACTCTAAGATTGTTCAGCCAGCACGCATCACCGATGGCTTGATTGCATCGGCCACCCAGCATCCAGAGGCGATCGCCCTCACAATCGGCACGTCCCAAGACCCTCTGCACTGCACGTATGGTGAAATGCTCAGCTCTGTGCGGGCGATCGCGGCTCAGGTTTCAGAGCTAAGTCCTAATGAGAACATCAATCGTCGAGCGTTGCCGCAGCAGCCTTGGGTGGCGCTGCTGTTGCCCAACCGAGCCGAGTTGCTGACCTATTTTTTCGGCACGGCTTTAGCGGACGGTGTTGCGATGGTGCTCAATCCCGACTGGAGCCAAGCGCAAATCACAACGCTGCTTCAGCGCTGGACGCCTGATCTTTTGGTCACAGAAATTCCGATACTTGAGGGCTTGAAGCAGTCAGGAGCTTGGGCTGCGATACATGCGATACAGCCCGTGAAGGCGATCGCCCTGCCTCCTGTAAATGACTGTGGGGCGATACGGGCTACGCCCAGGCAAGCCAACGCTCCCAATTTGCCAAACCTTCCTCATCCAAACCTCCTGACTCCTGACTCCTTCCCTCCTCCCTCCTCCCCTCCTCCCTCCTCCCTCCCCTTCTACATCGGCTTCACCTCAGGCACCACCGGACAGCCCAAGGGCGTGATTCGCAGCCATCAGTCCTGGATTAACAGCTTCAGAATCAGTCGTCAGGTCTTCGGCTTCGCTCCCGATGAATCGATTCTCGTTCCCGGCAGCTTAGTTCACAGTCTGTCGCTCTACACCGCCCTCGAAGCCCTCGTCCAAGGAGCCACCCTGCATCTGCTGCCCAGCTTTCACCCCAAGCACGCACTCCATCGCCTCAGCTCAGAACCGATCACTCGCCTGGTTGCCGTACCCACGCTTCTGGGGGCGATCGCCCGTGCTATGCAGCGTCGTGCTCTTTCCTGCCCCACCGTGCGCTCGATCATTTCTGCCGGGTCAAAGCTCAGCCCCAAGCTGCGCCACCAGCTCCAGAAAGGATTTCCCAACGCCGAAGTGCTGGAATATTATGGCGCTTCAGAACTCAGCTTTATCAGCCTTGCCTCATCTCAAGACTCTGTGCCGCTCCATTCCGTCGGGCGACCGTTTCCAGAAGTCACCGTCGGCATTCGTCGCCCCACGGGAGAACCCGCCCCACCGGGCGAAATCGGCCAGATTTCCATCCAGAGCGCCATGATCTGCTCTGGCTATCTCGACCCCACAGACGACACAGGCTTTCGGATTGAGCAGGGCTGGGCCACCGTGGGCGATCGCGGCTGGCTCGACGACCAGGGCTTTCTCTACCTAGCCGGACGAGAGCGCGACATGGTGATCTGCAATGGGGTGAACGTCTACCCCGCCGAGGTCGAAGCCGCACTGGTCACACATCCCGCCATCGAAGAGGCGATCGTGCTGGGTCTGCCTGACGACTGTCGGGGCGATCGCCTCTATGCCGTGCTGACGCTGAGCGACGGGGAGGTTTTGAACCGCGCCGATGTGACCCGTCATCTCCAGATGTGTTTGGAGCCTGCGAAGTGCCCCCGCCAGTGGTTTGTGACGGAGGCGCTGCCGCTTACCTCTAGCGGCAAGATCGATCGAGCCACGCTTTTAAGAAATGTGCTCAGCGGTCATCCGTCGCTTCAGAAATTAGGGTTGCACAGCATGGAATGATGCGGAAATGTTTAATTCATGGATTGCCTGCCGTAGGGGCAAAGCATTGCTCATTGGTGTCAAGTTAAACAAAAGCGATGATTGTCAAGAGGTGAATGGTCAGGAGATAAGCTGATATTACAGTGTTGGGATCAGCAGCTATGGGTAATCCTCGAAATGGCAATCCTGA
>JBARXP010000028.1:0-9746 GCA_049647405.1 Elainellaceae cyanobacterium
AAAAAAACAGGTTAATAGCATTGGCTTGTTTGTAGTCGCGGAAGGACATTCTGAGACTTAAAACGGGCGTGAAGAGCGCGTAAGACCTTTTGAGGCAATGCTTGTTGAAGCGCCAACCCCATTCAGAGACGACTCCTTTATGGTGTCGCTTGGCGAGGAATCACCGCTCCTTCAGGACGGTGAGGATGTCAAAGCCGTTCTAACGTCTTAACGACCTCAGATTCTTGAAGATGCGATCGCCCTTGCTCATGGTTTGAGCTGCTGTAGGGGCGATCGCATTTCCGTTAGGGCTGATTTGACACTTTTCTCATCAGTGGCGCGTCTCAATAATCGTAGGATGTGTCTCTGCATCGCGTGATGTACCGAAGTCTCACCCGGTGGTACGTCGGGCTTTTCCTGAACACCCCCCACAGCATCGTTTAATCACGGCTCGTTGCTTACCCATTTTTATCAATAGTGATCAGGCGTTTCCTGAATGCTCGCGGAATGTTAAGTAAAAAGGCTTAGAGAATTAATTAATCTTAATGAATTGACTTTAAGTTCGTTTATTTAAATTCTAGAATGCAGATTGCGTTCGGAAATATTGATTTTATGAATGAATCTATAAAGCAAGAGCATTTTTCTCGCAAAATATAAAATATGTTTAAGGGGTTTCCAAAAAAATTAAGCAATATGCTCTTGCCAAGGCTTTTCTCAGTCGCTGCTCTTACCGCTCATTGAGCGACGCTGATAGAGCGACATCTCGACTGCTAGTAGACGTTGGTCGTCTTTATGAGACTCAATGTTTTGCTTGATGAAATTTCGCTTGATCGCTTTGACCTTGTTAGCGTTGAGATGGCATTAAACCTATTGATTCCAGCATTTGATATTAGTCTCAACTGGCAGGCGCTAACCTGGTTTTTTGCCGCGATGGCGATCGCCACAAGCCTGATCGCCATTTTTTGTTGGCGTCGATTGTGGAGCATTGCGAGAGACGAAGCGCTGTGTGTTGCAGTGTTTAACCTGTTGCCCGATGTCGTCATTCGCATGAAGCAAGATGGAACCTTGGTTGGAGTGCGGGCAGGCCATCAATTTCTTTCGTCTCAGCCTCTAAAACAGCTCGTCGGGCAAAATATTCACGATGTCTTGCCCGAGGCGATCGCGACGCAGCAGTTGCAATTAATGGAACGGGCGATCGCCACAGGCGAGATTTTAACCAGCGAATTTATGGTGGAAGTGGAAGGCAAACCCCGCTGGCGCAAAGTTCGTATGGCCGCCCAAACGAAAACCGAGGTGCTGATGATTGTGCGAGACACAACCGATTATCAGCAGGTGATGACGGAGTTTTGCCAGCAGGAAGAGCAGTCGCGGGCGATGTTGACCGCAATCCCAGACTTAATCTTTCAACTTAGTTCAGACGGCACTGCTCTGAGCCACATTCGCCCCGGCCACATGACTGATTTGCTGCCAGAAGAGTTTGACCCTGTAGGCAAACATGTCAGCGACTATTTGACTCCTGACCATGCCCAACGCAACCTTGACAGTGTGCGTCGAGTCCTTGAAACCCGTGAAGTTTTGATTTACGAGCAGGATGTCATCGTGGATGGATGCATTCAGCATGAAGAAGTGCGGGTGGTGGCGAGCGGCAACGATAGGGCTCTGTTTATGGTGCGAGATATTACCTCTTATCGACACAGCGAAGCCGAGCGCGAGCGCACGGAACAACTGCTCCAGCAACAGCTTAATCGAGTGCTCTTGCTCGAACAGGTCACCCACGAAATTCGGAGTCATCTCGATCGCCAACACATTTTCATCGCAGCGAGCATTCAAATCGGTCGTGCCTTTGGAGTTAATCGCTGTCTGATTCATACTTATCGTGCCGATTCTCCGCCGACCATTCGTCTGGTCGCGGAGTATGACGAAATTGGCTATGACCCCCTAGAGAGTCTAGAAATTCCGGTCAGGGGCAATGCTCATGCCGAGGCCATTCTTGCGAATGACCGGGCGATCGCCTCTGACGATGTCTTTGCAGAGCCTCTTCTTGCCGATATGCAAGACACCTGTGCTCAAGTTCAGCTCAAATCACTGTTGGCTATTCGCACGTCTTATCAAGATCGGCCCAATGGGCTGATTTGCTTGCATCAGTGTGATCTCCACCGCTCATGGACTCACGATGAAATTACCCTATTAGAGGCCGTGGCCGCTCAAGTTGGCATTGCCCTTTACCATGCACAACTCCTTGAACAAGAACAGCTGCAGCAAGACGAACTCCGGCATAAAAGTCAGGCGTTGGAAGATGCTACCCACGAGGCTCAAAAGGCAAATCGCGCCAAAAGTGCTTTCTTAGCTCATATGAGCCACGAACTTCGCACACCGCTCAACGCGATTTTGGGTTTTGCACAGGTCATTCAGCTCGACGAGACGTTGCCTGAAGAAACTCAAGACTTTCTCCAAATCATTTTGAAAAGTGGTGAACACCTGCTGCAACTGATTAATGGAGTGCTTGATCTCTCCAAAGTTGAGTCTGGGGCAATTTCACTTGAAGTGCATGAATTTTGTCTATCGAATTTGATCAATCAGGTAGAAGAGATGTTTCAGCACCAGATTGACCAGAAAGGGCTGTCTCTCTCTACCACTTTTTTAGACGGTGTTCCCACGCGCCTCTCGGCTGATGAGGGAAAACTCCGACAAGTTTTGATTAATCTGGTGGGCAATGCCGTTAAGTTCACCGACCAGGGTTCGATTCAAATTCGTATTTCTGTTGTGTCGAAACCTGATGACTGCCCTGGGCACCCCTTTCCAGAGTGGGCGATCGCCGCTACTCAGACAATCTCCAAACCCTCTTCATTCCCCTCATCGGTTGACCTATCTCAAGGCTCGTCCCTGATGGCCGATGATTCTGCTGCATCCGACCAACAAGCCCTGATATACCTCTGTATCGAAATCAAAGATACAGGCAGGGGCATTGAGACCCACGAGATCGACCGAATTTTTGCAGCCTTTGCCCAGGCAGAAGTCGGCCAACTCTCATCTAACGGAACAGGGTTGGGGCTTACCATCAGCAAACGATTTATTGAGCTAATGGGAGGAACAATCTCGACCCATAGCCAACGCAACTTAGGGTCAACCTTTGCATTTACGATTCCTGTAGTCTCAAGTCTTTCAGGAGTTACACACCCTCCTGTTCATTCTCTTGCTCCGTCTTTACCTGCCCTAGCGTTTCCTACGGCAGCTCTACAATCAATGCCTGCTTCTTGGCAGCAACTCCTCTACGGTGCTGTCATTCGATGCGATAGCGCGACCGCGAAAGATTTACTGACTCAAATTCCGACTCAAGAGGCGCACTTGGCAGAGGCTTTAGATGTCCTGTTGCAATCCTTCCAGTTTGAGCAGGTGATTGACCTTCTTGAATTAGCTGAGCCATAATCTACCGTGCTTGACTAGACTCGATAGGTTGTCTAGTTTGAAGGCATGCCCTAGACAAGCGCTAGCGCTGATTTAAGCAGCTCAGTCACTGATCGGAGGAGAGCCCATTGGCAGACACCATTCCCATTTTTTTAGTTCAAAAAGACCAGCTTAGCGATCAGTCTACGGTTGATCAAACCTGGCTGACGGCATCAGGGTTTAAGGCCGATGCCGGAACCTTTTGCCTGCTTCCTGGACGCGAGGGGCAAATCGAGAGCGTCTTAGTGGGTAAGACCGAGGCTCTCGACACGTGGTCTTTAGGTAGCTTAGCTCGCAGCTTGCCGCCCCACACTTATCACTTAGCCGATGACTTATCAACCGCCGAGCAGAGTAAGTTGGCTCTGGGCTGGCAGCTCGGGCAGTATCAGTTCACTCGCTACAAGCAAAACGGCTCAAGCGGCAATCTGCCGCAACTGACCGTCGTCTCCGATGTTGTCTCTGCTCAGTATTTAGAGGCTGCAACAGAGGCAACGTTTTTGGTGCGAGATCTGGTGAATACTCCTGCCGCCGATATGGGGCCAGCCCATTTAGAAGAAAAGGCACGGGCGATCGCCACGACCTATGGAGCCGAGGTTACGGTTACCGCAGGTGAAGACCTGGTGGCCCAAAACTATCCAATGATTTACGCCGTGGGTAAAGCGTCTGATCAGCCCCCTCGACTGATCGATTTATGCTGGGGCGACCCCCGGGCTCCCAAAATCACCCTGGTTGGTAAAGGCGTTTGCTTTGACTCAGGGGGGTTAGACATCAAAGCCGCCGCAGGCATGAAGATGATGAAGAAAGATATGGGTGGTGCGGCCCATGTCTTGGGAGTTGCAACCCTGGTGATGAAGCTGAATCTTCCTGTGCGGTTACGGGTGCTGATTCCTGCTGTAGAAAACAGCATTGCGGGTAATGCGATGCATCCGCTTGATGTTTTGCCGACGCGTAAAGGAATCACCGTCGAAGTTGGCAACACCGATGCCGAAGGTCGCTTGGTGCTGGGCGATGCCCTCTGGGAAGCCTGTAGCGACAAGCCCGAACTTCTGATTGACTTTGCCACGCTGACGGGGGCTGCACGGGTTGCCCTGGGGACAGAGCTGCCTGCTTTCTTCTGTAATGACGAGGCGATCGCCACTCAGCTTAAGCAATCTGGGGAGGCGACCGACGATCTGCTGTGGAATTTGCCGCTGCATACTCCATACCGGGCTTCACTAGAGAGCAAAGTGGCAGATATCTCTAATATTTCTGACGGCAGATTTGGCGGAGCCATTACGGCGGCTCTATTTCTCCAAGAGTTTGTCAAACCTCAAATCCCCTGGGTTCACATTGACGTGATGGCCTGGAATCTGCGATCTCTACCCGGACGCCCTGAAGGGGGTGAAGCCATGGGAATGCGGGCGATATTTGAACTGATTCGAAGACAGGTTGAGCCTTAATCTTTACTGCCATAGTGCTACGCGCTGATGTATGGCTATAGTCAGCTTATTTAGAACAGAGACAGTTGTGTGGCCGCACGGCGCAGCCACACAACTGTCGTAAGGCTACTGGCTGTAGCGATAAAACCAATATTTTTGGGGAGGGCGTGGGTATGCGGCTTCCCAAAAAATATCTGTCCTAACCTGTTGGCGAAATGCCATAGCCCTCTTCTGATATTTTTGCTACTTAACAGGACTGACGCATAACTTGCCTAAACTCGTTGAAAGGGTGGGCGCGCCGCGCCCACCCTTTCAACAAAATGCGTAAGTCCTGCTTAAAACAAAAAGGGCTACAGATTCTGTAGCCCTCCTATAACTGTGATGCTAAAAAAGCGACGGTACACAGTGGTTACATCGATCAACTGCAAAAGAGTTAATCTTCATCGCTCAAAATCTTCAAAGATATAGCTGTAGTCAGCTTATTTAGGCTGTTATGGCTACATCCAGTAGTTATAACAGCCTAAATTCACTGAAATCCAGGATTTTTTTAGCCAATGTCGAGGAGGTGGTGATTTTGCCCTGCTCTCTATGTGCTCTTTTCTGTAGATACTTGCCGCTGATGGTCTATCGAAAAATTTTAACTTGCCCAACTATCCGTCACTTCAATCGAAGCGCTCAACCGTTCATCTTGCCTAGACGACTCTAGGCGATGGGTTCGATTTCATCAGAACAGAAGGGGCCATAGGGAATCAAATCCACGCGATCGCTACCGCTTTCAGCATTTTTAGCAATAAAGTAAGTTCCGGCTTCCGTCGCACTCAAAATATTACCAATTTGGCCTCTCAGCGGCCCACGAGTCACTTTTACTGGCATCCCTGCCGAGTAGGGGCTTTCTGTACTTAGTGGATATTGGAAATGGTTAGAAAAGTCCACAGTCACACCTCTCTCAAATAAAAAAAGTTAGTAAAGAATTGAACAACACTTAGAGATGCCCACGAAGAGCATCAAAAACATCGAAGAAAAGCTTGGAATTCAACCCTCTCCCACTGTTGTGGGCAAAGCCACACTCGGAAGAACAGGCAGCATCAGCTTGACTCAGAGTGAAATATCCCCGACTGTCTTAAAAACAAACAGTCGGAGCCACTTCGATCTTTGAATAGCATTGACGACTGACTATTTAGAGCCAGCACTATCGCCATTGAGAAACGACATCATAATGATGAAGCGTTTTGCACCAGTCATCGCAGTGAGTCAGACTCGTGTTCTCGTAGAGAAGCGATCGCAGCTATTCAGGATTAAAAAACTTTCCACGTCTCTAATTTAACTTCAAAAGCTTATTTGTTTCGTAAAGGAAGAATGAAAAAACGATAGTTTTTTCTTGAATTTTCCTGGAAAACCAATAAGCGGAGTTTAACGTTGAGTTTTTTAAACTTCTTTAAAGTTAAAAATATTTTCCGGAGCTTTTCTTCAATTTAAGTTGCTTTTGTGCATGTTTTAATGACCCATCGCTCATGACAGAAACGACTCGCTATCATTTTCAGAGAGTTTCTGCATGACTTTCGAGTGCTTCAGGACATCTACATGCATCGCTTGCTGTAAACCGATCGCTCATACGGTATGCGAGTAGCTAGGCATTTCTGAAGGCGTTCTGAAATCTCTGATAATAGGTTGAATAAGGAGATGAGTTGAGGTGTATCAGCATTGCCTATCTGAACACGAACATTGATCTGAACACAAACAGCCTGAGCACGAACAGCAGTCTGCACACAAAATCTGCGCCAGAAATTGGACTTTGATGAGGGTTCTCGATCCGAGTCGTAACGAGTCGTAATAGGATAATTTTTGGAATCTTTCATGTAGGTTCTGATCGAAACACGGCTTAAGGTTGCACATGAGCTGGCTGTTGTATCTGAGATCGAATATATCTAGGAGAGTATTGCTTTGAGTCATTATCCGAATGGTATCCCTGCCCACGGAGGCATTCTAATCAACCGTATTGCCCCGCCAGAGAAGAAAGCAGAGTTCTTGAGTAAGGCAGAGCAGCTACCGCAAATTACCCTCGATGCCCGAGCTTTATCTGATTTAGCGATGATTGCGATTGGCGGCTTTAGCCCGCTGACCGGGTTTATGGAAGAGGATGATTATCTCTCTGTTGTCAAAAATATGCGGCTCGCCAATGGGCTGCCCTGGTCTATTCCTATTACCCTGTCAGTGACGGCTGAAGCAGCTGAAGACCTTAAAGAAGGCACGCTTATTCGGCTCAGTAGCGAGTCGGGTGAGTTTGCTGGTGTTTTGGAGCTGACTCAGAAATACCGCTACGATAAGCAAGAGCAAGCCGTTAACGTTTATCGCACCGATGAAGAAAAGCATCCTGGTGTTAAGGTCGTTTATGAGCAAGGAGAGGTAAACTTGGCAGGGCCTGTGTGGCTACTTGAGCGCCAGTCTCATCCTTTGTTTCCCGACTATCAAATTGACCCGGCTGCATCGCGAGCAATGTTTGAAGAGCGCGGATGGCAGACGGTAGTAGGGTTTCAGACTCGCAATCCAATTCATCGAGCCCACGAATATATTCAGAAGTGTGCCCTTGAGACTGTTGATGGATTATTTTTACACCCCCTCGTGGGTGCGACGAAAAGCGACGATATTCCTGCCGATGTGCGGATGCGCTGCTATGAAATTATGATGGAGAAGTATTTTCCACAGGATCGCGTTATTCTAGCGATAAATCCGGCTGCGATGCGCTATGCAGGCCCTCGTGAAGCCATTTTTCATGCTCTCGTGCGCAAAAATTATGGCTGTACTCACTTCATTGTGGGGCGAGACCATGCAGGTGTTGGCGATTACTATGGAACCTATGATGCTCAGCATATTTTTGATGAGTTTGAAACGGAAGAATTAGGCATTGTGCCTATGAAGTTTGAACATGCTTTTTACTGCACGCGGACACAGTCGATGGCAACGACCAAGACGAGTCCAAGTACAAAAGAAGAGCGAGTTCATTTGTCTGGCACTAAGGTTCGGGAGATGCTGCGTCGAGGTGAGATGCCACCACCAGAATTTTCTAGACCTGAAGTTGCCGCAGAATTGGCAAGAGCGATGCACGGTAAAGTAGGGGGCTAAAGCGCTCGGTGAACTTAAGGCGACGGGCATTTCTAAAACAAGCAGCTCTATCTTTAGCTGCATTTGGGGCAAGCCAAACGGGTATTGCTGTAGCTGCCCGTCGCTATAGTCAGGCGCTTGCCAGACCCGCTTCTCGGCGGTTAGCGTTATTAGTTGGGATTAACCAATATCCAGAGAATGTCTGTGATTATGATGTCTCACGCAGTACAGCTCTTTCTGGATGCCTGACTGATGTTCAGCTTCAGCGTCTGTTGCTAGAGTATCGTTTTGGGTTTCAACCTGCTGACATTGTGACCCTCACCGATCAACAGGCGACCCGCCAAGCCATTGAGGATGTGTTTCAGACCCATCTGATTGAACAGGCGACTCCCGGCGACTTAGTATTTTTCCACTTTAGTGGTCTCGGTAGCCAAGTCCAGCTTCTTGGAAAACAAGCTGTCATTCGCAATAGCCTTGTCCCAGTTGATGGGGTGTTGCCGACGGAGGATCGGCCTATCATCAATGATTTGATGGAAGAAACCCTAGGCTTGATGCTGCGATCGCTCCCTACTGAGCAAGTCGTGACGATGCTTGACTTGAGCTACGCTAAGCCTCAAGAGTGGCTAAAAGGGAGTCTCAAGATTCGCTCTCGTCCGGGTGTGCCCAGCGGTTATGTGAGTGAGCAAGAGCATGAGTTTCAAGAGAGTTTGTTGAAGGGGTTGAGAGGAACACGAGAGCAGTCGCTACAGCAGTGGCGATCGGGGCAAGTTCCAGGCTTAATTCTTAAGGCGACCAAAGAGCTTCAAGTGGCGGCAGAAGGTCAGTGGAGTGGGTTTAGCGCAGGTCTATTCACCTACGCGTTGACCCAACAACTGTGGTGGATGACCGATGCAATTCCTCTTAATATCAGCATTAGTCTCGCTGGAGGTAAGGTCGAACAGGTTGCCGGGAGCCAACAACAGCCTGTCTTTGGCGGGCAGAAGAGTACGCCTCAGTTTTTGGCTAATCATCGATTTCGACCGATTTCATCGGCTAATGCCGACGGTGTAATTGTAGCGACCGATTCTAATGCTTCTACGATGCAGGTTTCTTTGGTTGGGCTGCCTGCGGCTGTAGTTGAAAACTACGGGGTCAACTCGCTACTTCAGCTAGTGCCTGTGCCTGATCATCTCAGCTCTTCTGAGACTGAATCTTTGTCGTCACCTCGATCTGCTGAATTGGCGATCGCCAAAGACGCCCCTGCGGCCAAAGCGAATGAATCATCATTAGAGTCAGAGGCGACCAATGCTTCTGATGATGGGCTGAGTCAGGCTGGAGCGGTTGCCTCGGAGGCTTCCGAGAAGACTTCAACCACGGATGTTTCTACGGGCATTACCAGCCAGTCTCAGGCCAGTAATGCCCAATCGGAGACGGTTTCAGATACGAAAAAATCGCAACCTTCGGCACTCACAGGCATGGGCTCAGCCGAGGCAGAAAACGCATCTGGAGTTGCAGAGCCGAAAGTTATTTTGAACGTGCGATCGCGCGATGGGTTGCGTTTCAAAGCCAAGATTTACAACCGCACTAGCTCTACGCTGAAGCCCCAAGTCGGCCAATATGTGCAAGAGTATGTCCGGCTGCTCTCCAAAAATATTGACTTAGTCGTTGCCCTTGATGCCCAACTCGAACGCATCGAGCGAGTTGATGCGACCAGTGCTCTGTCTAGCATTCCGCGCATTTCCTCAGTCATCGCAGGCGAACAACCCGCAGACTTTTTGTTTGGCCGAGCCCAACTCGAAACCTCAATCGCCATGGCTCCCGGAGCAA
>JBARXP010000029.1:0-5446 GCA_049647405.1 Elainellaceae cyanobacterium
TCCGCTTCAGAAGTCACGGTAAACCCCACGGTGATTTGATGGTTTGGTTGGGAACCTATAAAGTCGCGACCCGAGGAGTCGAATTAGCCGATAACACAACAGTCCGGCTCGATCTCGATAACGAACCTCAGCCCGATGCAGCTCTCTTCATCGATTCTGGGTTGGGTGGACGGGTACAGATTTCGGAGGATGACTACCTCGAAGGCGCACCCGAACTCATTGCAGAAGTGGCCGCCAGCAGCGCGTCCTATGATTTGGGCGATAAGAAAAACGCCTATCGCCGCAACGGAGTGCAGGAGTATATCGTCTGGCAAATGTTTGAGAATAGGCTGGACTGGTTTGTGCTGCAAGAGGGCGAGTATGTGGCACTGACGCCGGATGCTGACGGGGTGATTCGCAGTCGTGTGTTTCCGGGGCTGTGGCTATCGGTTGAGGCGTTGCGTTCTGGAGAGATGCAAACGGTGTTGGCGGTGTTGCAGCAGGGTTTAGCGTCTGCGGAACATGGGGCGTTTGTTCAAAAGTTGAGTGAGGGATAGAGGGCGATCGCCTTTTTCTTTCAACGTCTCATTACCATTTGGATAGACAATTAGGGTGCAATTGGTCATCTTGCCAGGATGATGGATTGGCCTCAATATATTGTCGGATATGCTGTAGAGATGCCTCGCTGCGAATAATGTGGTCGTAATAATTTCGTTGCCAAACAGGTTGACCTAATGCATCACGTTTGAGGTTAATCTGTTTGGTCGTTGCTGATTTAAATCCTGCAACAAATGATGATAATGATCGGGGTTTGCGATATGCAATGCCCGTGTTTAGGGGCGCACGTAGGGGCGCACAGCTGTGCGCCCCTACGTTGGGATTACTCGATATGACAACAATGCCGTGAATGTGATTGGGCATAACGATCCATTCATCTAAATCAAAATCTGGACGAATTTGTGTCGTTTTCATCCATTCACTGGCGACAAGCTGCCCCGTATTGTTCAGGCGCATTTCACCGTCGATGATGTCACCAAACAGACACTGGCGATGATAGGTACAGATCGTGATGAAATATGCCCCTGGAGAAGAGTAGTCGTATCCGTTGAGGCGAATGGAACGACGATGATGGCGGTCAGAATTAAATGGCATGGGAATCTACAGATACGCTGAATCTAAGATTCCCAAAAGTCTAGTGTTTGATTGAGATAGATGGGTGCGATCGCCCATACATCAAGGCGATCGCCCTTCCCAGGAAACCTACACCTGCACTTGTTTGGTCACGGTTCGCATGATCTCGTTGGGCTGGGTGGGTGAGGGCTGGGGCGGTGTCCATTCGTAGGGTTTGGCAAAGCGGATGTGGTTCATTAGCCACACGAACTGCTCGACAGCGGCAGGTGTGCCCACGGCGATGACCTGGAGCTTTTCGGGGCGAGCGGGTTGCTGAGTTTCTGAACAAGCGAAACTGGCCTGTCCTACGGACGGGTGCTGAGCCGAAGCTGCAATATTCATGGTGTTCTCCTAGCGGTTTGGGGTTGTCAACGTAGGTCGATGCTTCGAAAAGTCATCGATCCACAATGCCGCCAAAAGCACGTAGCCACCCCACGAGACACTGAGCAGAAGTCCATAGCAACGGCCTCAAGGGGCAGTGACTACGGATCTCAAGCTCAGTGCTGCAACCGTAAGCAAAGCGGGGTGGCTACGGGAGGTACAATTCCCATAGCTTCCAATCTGCCACTGTCAGGTTGGGGGTTAGCTCTCCGGCTCGTGGTGTCAACACGACTGGAGAGCGCTACGCATGTTTAGCGCATAGTGGCAGATAGTACAGGTTTTGAGCTAAAAAGACAATAGCCTTCGGATTTTCGCAAGAACTGAATCAGTGCAAGACAATAGGATGATGTGTCGAATTGTTCTTACTTGAAACATTTGATTCCTCCTTAGCAAAGTCTTCGACATAAATTAATAGAATTAACTTCTCTTGAACATTAAAGATGAGCCGGAACTCAGAAAGTGAAAGAATTGTTACTGCTGACATAATCAAAGATTATTTAGACTCGAAATCAGATTTTTCGCTTGAGATGAAAGTACTATCTCATGTCAATAGTCTCGATTTCGATACTGAACATGGAGGAGCTTATTCTGACCCTGTTACAGATAAATCTAGGCAATTTGATGTCAGATGTAGTAAGGATGTCACATCTAACAGTATTGGTAGGGAAGAGACCAAGCTTTTTAAGCTCTCAGTTGAATGTAAGGCTATATCGCCAGAGTTCCCACTTGTGATTCAGCGTGTTCCTAGAAGTAGCCAAGAAAGTTACCACGAAATTATTCTTAGTCGAAAACCTGAAGCTGGATCACTGAATTTTACTGGACAAGCCTGGTCAATACGGTCTTATGCCTCATCTCCCATTTACCCTACAGGCTCTTTCGTTGGTAAAGCCTGCACTCAAATAGGTTACAAAAAAGACAAATTAGTCTCTGATGATAGAGAAGTATATGAGAAATGGGCTCAGGCTATTGCCTCTGCATATGATCTGATTACTGAATGTATTCAAGACAGGGATAGACTACAGTTAAAAACACTTTACGCAGTGGTGATTCCCGTACTTGTAATACCGGATAATTGTTTATGGCATGTTGATTATAATGAATTAGGAAATAGAGTTGCCGAACCAGAACATATTGACGAGATAGATTTTTATATTGGGAAGAACTATTGGAAAATGGGGTTGCAATTTGACGAATATACAGTCAGTCACTTGAAAATACTGACCTTAAGTGGCTTCATATCATTCACAGAAAGAATTGCTTGTGATGCTTCTTTTACAGAGCAATCTTTTCTTCCTAACTCATTCTCGTGAGTCAATAATTGTTACTCACTGCCTTAGCGTGCATTGTGGTTGAGCTCAACGACACCACCCTTCCGGTAAGCGATCGCCAAATGACTGAGCTTGGGGCGATCGCCCAACTCTTATCTAGATGCGTTACGGCTGCGCCTAACATCACCCTACGGTTTTGAGGGGCGATCGCATCATCACATCAGCTAAGTGAGGGCGATCGCCATCACCGTCTTTCCAGAGGCAAGTGTCAGTTCTCACCTCAGGTGAGTCGGCTAATCGAGCAAAAAATATCCTGAGCCAGTTTTTGCGATCGCGACTTTGCTCAAGCGACTCGCTGTCTCTCACAGTGAAAAAATTCTGTAAGGCCATAGCAATACAGTGACGCTCTTGCCTAAGCCCACAACTGATTTGTAGCTGACCACTCAAAAGCGCAGCTTTAACTAGATCTTCTAATACGTTTTTATATGAAGAGGTAATGCTCTAACGGCATACCTGACGAGCATGAAGGGATTCGAACCCCCGACCCTCAGAACCGGAATCTGATGCTCTATCCACTGAGCTACATGCCCCTATACTCTCTAATAGGAAAGCTACACGAGAGTATAGCATTTCTGAGTAACTCCTGTGATTGGATAAGACCGTATGCCGTATAAGCTTTTATTTGTTTGCCTTGGCAATATTTGTCGATCGCCCTCTGCCGAAGGCATTATGAACCATTTAATCAACGAAAGAAGTCTGGGCGATCGCATCACCTGTGACTCAGCGGGCACGTCAAGCTACCACATCGGCAGTGACCCCGATCGTCGCATGACTGCCGCCGCCCAGCGCCGCAACATCGTTTTAGAAGGGCAGGCTCGTCAGTTTACGGCACAAGACTTCGAGGCGTTCGACCTGATCTTAGCCATGGACAAAGAAAACTATCGAGACATGCTCAGGCTAGACACAACCGGGCGCTACCAAGACAAAGTGCGTTTGATGTGTAGCTTTTGCTCTGAGCACTCAGACGAAGAGGTGCCTGATCCCTACTATGGCGGTTCAGAGGGTTTTAACTATGTGATTGATCTGTTGCTCGATGCCTGTGGAGGACTGCTCGACTCGATCGATGCTGAAGTTTCCACATTCAAAACATAAACAACCCAAAACCGCATTAATGTGCTCTCTTCGCTCATGTTCATCAAGATTTTACAAAGCCTTCTGATTCCTGAAAATCAACCTATTTGGGTATCGGCGGTCTGATAGACTTTTACATTGAGGCTTATGTAAAAGAATTAACAGAAACAACGTAGTTTGGGAGGGCATAGCCGATGGAGAGTACATTAGGATTAGAGATTATTGAGGTTGTTGAGCGAGCCGCAGTTGCTTCTGCTCGATGGATGGGTAAAGGCGACAAGAACATGGCTGACGAGGTTGCGGTAGAAGCCATGCGCGATCGCATGAACAAGATTCACATGCGCGGTCGCATCGTGATTGGTGAAGGTGAGCGTGATGACGCTCCGATGCTCTTTATCGGTGAAGAAGTCGGGATTTGCACCCAGCCCAATGCGACAGACGTTTGCAATCCTGAAGAGCTTCTCGAAATTGATATTGCCGTTGACCCCTGCGAAGGCACTAATCTGTGCGCCTACGGGCAGCCCGGTTCTATGGCAGTTCTAGCGATTTCTGAGAAGGGTGGATTGTTTAATGCACCTGACTTTTACATGAAAAAGCTGGCCGCTCCTGCTGTGGCTAAAGGCAAGGTCGATATTCGCAAGTCAGCGACGGAAAACCTCAAGATTATCGCCGAGTGTTTAGATCGGTCGATCGATGAGCTGGTCGTTGTAGTGATGAAGCGCGATCGCCACACTGAGCTGATTCAAGAGATCCGTGATGTGGGTGCGCGGGTGAAGCTCATTTCTGACGGAGATGTCTCGGCGGCAATCTCTTGTGCCTTTTCTGGAACCAATACCCATGCTTTGATGGGCATCGGAGCCGCACCAGAAGGCGTCATTTCTGCGGCAGCGATGCGCTGTTTGGGCGGTCACTTCCAAGGTCAGCTCGTTTATGATCCTGCTGTGGTCAAAACTGAAGAGTGGGCCAACATGACCAAAGAGGGCAACCTAGCACGCCTCAGCGAGATGAATATCACTGACCCCGACAAGGTATACGAAGCTGAAGAGCTTGCTTCGGGTGAAACCGTTCTCTTTGCAGCCTGCGGCATCACGTCTGGCATGTTGATGGAGGGTGTGCGCTTCTTTCATGGTGGTTCTCGTACTCAGAGCTTGGTTATTTCTTCTCAATCAAAAACCGCTCGCTTTGTAGATACGATTCATATGACTGACGAGCCCCAGCACCTTCAGCTTCGGTAACCGACGGAGTGCTAGATAACAAGTAAATAAACAAGCCCCAAGTTATGCCTTGGGGCTTGTTTTTGTGGATTTTGATATGTTTTTATTTAGCCGAATAAGAATGAAATGATTTGCATACTTACAATATGCCAATTTAGATATCGCAGTCTCATATGAACAGGACTTACGTACAACTCGCATAAGCCTGAAGAAATTCGTTGAAATTGAGGGCGCGGCGCGCCCTCAATTTCAACAAAATGCGTAAGTCCTGATGAATTATGAATTGTGAAACAGATGGTGAGA
>JBARXP010000030.1:0-4914 GCA_049647405.1 Elainellaceae cyanobacterium
CGGGAATGGCTGCCTCTGGCGAAATTGTCACGCGCCAAAAATCAGTCCTCACTTTCTTGACAGAGCCTGTCACCCGTCGATTTAGCGAAGCTTTCTCGGTGCGCTAAGTCTGTGAGCTAAGATAGCCGTTGGGCTCAGATTCACATCCCTGATTGAGGCAGATTTGAAGCCCTGAGGTTCAGGTTTTGGATTGAGCACTGATTGAGCACCAATTGATTGAGCACTGTATGAAGGCGCTGTATGTCTATTCAGCAAAAGTCGTCAGATTCGATTGAGCAGCCAGAGTCTCCCGCATCATCTAATTCTGACGCTCAATCTCAGCAGCCCAGATCTGAGCCGCCCCAATCTGAATCGCCCCAATCTGAGCCGTCCCAATCTGAGCCGTCCCAATCTGAGCCGCCTACAGCCCAACCCGCAGCATCGCAGCCCAGCAAGCTCTCTCAAGAGAAGCAGCCCGAGAATTCTGGAACAGGCTCAGCAGAAACGTCTGCGCCCAATGCTGCTGCTTCTCGTGCAGCCGAGCCGAGCTTTTTCCGCACAGACAATCTGATCACGATCGCGATCGCCCTCCTGCTGGCCATCGTGATTCGCATCTTTATTGCTGAACCCCGCTACATCCCTTCAGATTCTATGGTGCCGACGCTGGCGGTGGGCGATCGCCTGGTCATCGAAAAAATCTCTCCCCACTACCGACCGCCTCACATGGGCGAGATCGTCATATTTACGCCACCTGATGCCTTACAAGCTATCGGATACGATGCTGGAGATGTCTTAATTAAGCGGGTGATTGGTACGCCGGGGCATCAAATCGAAATTCGCGATGGGCAGGTCTACCGCGATCAGGAGAAGGTGCAAGAGCCTTACATTGCGGCTCCCCCCAATTACAATTTGCGACCCGTTACCGTGCCTGAAGATACCTATCTCATGCTGGGCGACAATCGCAACAACAGCAACGATTCTCACATTTGGGGCTTTTTGCCGAGCGATCGCGTTCGGGGTCGCGCCATCTTTCGCTTTTGGCCTCCCCAACGGATTGGAATGCTAACGGGAGAAGCAACCTATTCCCAAAATTCTGCCCCAGAGTCGGCGACTAATCCTGATGCTAATTCTGGCACCAATCTTGACATCAATCCTGATATTAATTCTGATGACAAGGCTTAACCTGTCGTGATGGGTGAATATAGATGGAGCGTGCTTTCGCCAAAAACGCAAAAGTACTCGTCTGACATCAGCGCGTAGCGCAATATAACGATCCCAATTCACGCTTCCGGGTGTTTTTCATGTCTCTTCGCTCACGGTTTTGGGCCGAGCTGCGGTCTTGTCTTTATCTTGCTATTCCGCTTGCGAGTGCTCAACTGGCTCAAGCTGCCACGGGCTTTGTAGACACTCTCATGATGGGTATTTTGGGGAGCCAATATCTGGCGGCAGGCGGGTTGGGTTCGACCACCTTCACGTTTTTGCTGCTGATCAGCACGGCGATTCTTTCGGCGGTGAGTCCGTTAGTGGCAGAAGCCCACGGCCAAGACGACTCTCGCACTGTGACCCAAATGACCGTGCAGGGGCTGTGGCTGGCTGGAGCCATTACCCTGCCGCTCAGTATCTTGATTTGGAATGCGGCTCCGTTACTGCGTAGCTTAGGCCAAGAGGAATCAACGGTGCTGCTGGCGACAGACTATCTCCAAGCCGTGGTTTGGGGCTTGTTCCCAGTGCTCGTATTCACGGTGCTCAAAAATTTCGTGTCGGCCCTGTCAAAACCCCGCTCAGTCATGGTGATTATGGTGGCGGGGGTGGTGCTCAATGCGATCGCCAACTACACGTTAATCTTTGGCAAGTTTGGCTTTCCGGCGTTGGGGTTGTCTGGAGTGGGGTGGGCGAGTGCGTTTTCCTACTGGGTCATAGGAATAGCCCTGAGCCTTTATGTGCTGCTGCGATCGCCCTTTAACCACTACCCAATTTGGCGATCGCTGTTTCAGGTGCGACTGCCGCTGCTGCGCATGATTCTCAGTGTGGGTTTGCCGATTGGCCTGCTGGCGACGTTTGAAACAGGCTTGTTTAGCGCCACAACGTTACTCGCCGGACGCATCGACGCGTCTACCCTCGCCGCTCACCACATCGCGCTGCAAACGGCGGCGGTCACGTTTATGGTGCCGTTTGGTATTTCGCAGGCGACTACTGTGCGGGTGGGGCAACTCATCGGTCAGCGTAATCCGGCCAATGCCAAACTTGCGGGCTATGCAGGCATCGCCGCAGGCACGGCGTTTATGGGGCTGATGGCGATCGCCATGATCAGCCTGCCCAGGCAAATTGTCGGGCTATATCTTAACCTAAATGACCCGCAAAATCAGGAGGTGATTGGGGTGGCGATCGCCCTATTGTCTGTTGGGGCAGTGTTTCAACTGTTTGACGGCATTCAGGTGATTGCGGCGGGAGCCTTGCGCGGCCTCAAAGACACTCGAATGCCGATGCTGATTGGCATTATCGCTTACTGGGGCATCGGCTTCACCGCAGGTTATCTCTCTGGGTTTCGCTTGGGCTTAGGCGGTGTGGGGCTGTGGCTGGGGTTGGCGCTGGGCTTGTTTGTGGCGGCGATCGCCCTAACCTGGCGGTTTTATCGGCTCACCACGCCGCTGGCGAAGATGGCGTCTTCAGGAATTCGCCCATCATAATTTGCCTATTTCTGTTAGAGCGGGGGCAGGCCGTTGAGGTAAGGCGCGATATACTTTTGCCCTCTTTCGATGTAGTAAGGGGTGAATAAAGGCTCAAATTCTGCTCGAACACGCTGCATAGAATCATGCAATCGTTGACGACCATAGACGAGAAACTGAGCCGTAGAATAGGCGTAATATTCTTGCTTTGCACCCGCTACATTTTTTTTGAATGCATCCTGATATAAATCTCTTCCTTCTTCAATCAGGGCTTCAATCACGGGCGTAAATTCAATCGATTGACCATTAGGAAAATCGATTCTTTTTTCCTTAATAAAGCCGATGACCTGCTTCATGCATTCACGGGTTTGCTCCACTGACAAACACTGCTCGTCTTGTCGTCTAAACGCCCACTGAGTGCAGCCATTGGTGACCTCAAGAATTCGTAAAACCGCGAGATTATCTAGCTCTGTTGCGTCAATTTTTTGCAGGGCTTCAAGATGATTTTTAATTTGTGATTGAAATCCTTCAAAATCAGCTTCGAAGTATTCTTGAAGCTCTCCAATTTGGGCCAGTTCGTTCCAATTGATATGCATAGCAGAAGGCTCCGAAGGCATGAGGTGTGGGTTCTGATGATATTGAGATGATATTGCTGAATATATGTATCTATAGCAGTCTCAGAGGATGTTTGAGAAGTCGTCAATGCGACTTCAAATCCCCCCTAGCCCCCCTTGAAAAAGGGGGAACCGGAATCAAAGTCCCCCTTTTTAAGGGGGATTTAGGGGGATCAGTCTTGTTCCAGTGTGTTGTTTAATACTTTTCAAACATCCTCTCACAATCTATTTCACAGTTCATTCGAGACTGCCACATAAGATCATTCTCAATCGTTTATTGAATCGATGATTGCATTCGGGGTGATGGCTAGAAAAGTATTGACGTATTGAGCCATCATTTTTCCGACACATCCGGCAACCACGAATTCTGCTGCATCATCACCGTCTTGCTTCCACCCAGTCGTAAAATGGTGAAAATAGGACACAGCATCATGGATCAGTATAAGGTCTTCGTCACGCGTCAACTTCCGGCATCGTTAGAGCCGTTAGAACAGATCGCGGATGTCGAAGTCTGGTCAGAGCGATATCCCCCGCCACAGACCCTGCTGATGGAGCAAGCGATCGCCAGCGATGGGGTGTTGTGTTTGCTCACCGATCGCCTTGGGTCGGTGATCTTAAGTTCGGCTCCCAATCTCAAAGTCGTGAGCCAGATGGCGGTGGGCTACGACAACATTGACGTGAAAACGGCAACCCAGTTGGGCATTCCCATCGGTCATACGCCCGGTGTGCTGACCAACGCAACGGCGGATCTGACCTGGGCATTGCTGATGGCAGCAGCACGACGAGTGGTAGAGGGCGATCGCCTAACCCGTGCCGGACAGTGGCTGACCTGGGAACCCGATTGGCTCTTGGGGCTAGACCTCGCTGGAGCCACCCTGGGCATCGTCGGGCTGGGGCGCATCGGCCAAGCCGTCGCCCGACGAGCGCTGGGGTTTGATATGCGCATTCTCTACCACACCCCTACTCCAAAATCGCCGGATCACGAGCAATCACTGAGGGCCAAATGGGTCGAGCTAGATCAGCTTTTAGCAGAGTCAGACATTGTGACGGTGCATACCCCCCTGACGCCAGAAACCCATCATCTATTTGGCGATCGCCAATTCCAGCAGATGAAATCGTCAGCGCTGTTCATCAATACGGCACGGGGCAGCATTGTCGATCAGGCGGCGCTGTATCGGGCGTTATCGACGGGGGCGATCGCCGCTGCCGCCATTGATGTCACCGATCCAGAACCGATCGAGATGACTAGCCCTCTCCTCACCCTCGGCAACCTGATCATCACGCCCCATATCGGCAGCGCGAGTCACGCTACTCGAAAAAAAATGGCCGAGATGGCCATCAACAACTTAATTGCAGGACTGAAGGGGGAGCGACTCCCCCATTGCGTAAATCCTGGGGTTTATGGCTAAACGGCGCGGAGGACGTATCAGATCGCTATTTATCCGCTAGCTATTCTCAACAGACAAAAACCGATGACGCTTCTGCTTCAACGTGCATTCTCAACTCAAATTACTGGATGCCCAGATGGGCTTGGGGGCCATTCCAGAAATCGCGGCTGATTTGACCATACACCACAGGCTGATCTGACTCAGCGGCGATCGCCATGCCATCGGAGTTGACGGCAACCATCGGCCATGACTCATCGCTGAGAGACC
>JBARXP010000031.1:0-26799 GCA_049647405.1 Elainellaceae cyanobacterium
CGGTTGACAATTTGATGAACCGCTTGAACTCGACCTGCATTTCTACTCATACTTTTTCCTTACGGGAGTCATTGCCTGATGGTACTGAATGCATCTGTGAGAAGTAGATAGCAGTTATACCAAAATATTCTCCATTACCTGTCTAGCCCCCTGCCCAATGTGGGTGAGGCGATTAATCGTGCTCACAAAATTAGTGAAATAGACAAGTAAAAATCAGACATCTAATTTATCCGCAAAATAGACGGGGCGCAGATAAATTAAAGCTGATATTTTCTGGCCAGCCCCTGATCTTCGTAAGCAGCAGATGGCTTGATCAGGGGCTGGCGCTAAGTCTAAGTCAGGATTTAGCCAAGATTTTGAAATGTGTGAAAAAACGGCGTTACTAACGTCGAGAACCTTTGCTTTGGCTTCCGCAACCCAAAGACCCGAAATTAGCGGTGTCTCTGACTTTACATGGCACCGCATTTTGAGCCTGCGAAGCAGCAACGCCTATTAAAATGGAGTAATTCAATTCGAGCATGATGTTGCTTAGGCAAAATGCTCGACTGGCGATACTTTATGCTTAGATCGTGGGGGCGTGTTGTACTGCAAACTACAGATTTTTTCTTCCAAAAGTTAATCAAGAGAGGGTAGAGTGAGTTCTACAGCACCCTCATGCGGCAAAAACACGTGCCGTTCAACAGGCGTCTTTTACCCAAATGAGCTTTGTGAAAATGCGCCTCGCCTCCCCAGGAAGAGAGAACGACATCAGGCAGATCCACTTATCCGGTTCGTCATAGCGATAGTATGGGCCTTCGGGTAAACTACCTCCACCCCTATAATTTAATTTCGACGAAAACGTCTCCCACAAAACATGCGGTTCATATCTGTGTATTAATGCGTTTTCCCTCTTTTGCTTCCTTCAATTGATGCTCAATTTAGTTGTGATCTAATGGAGTTTGAAGCTGCGCTCAATCTGGTTAATGATGCGATGGCGGCCCATTTTGATCGGCTGCTCAATGATGCTGAGCTGGCGTTATTTAGAGGCGCATGGCATGACCAAACCTATGAAGTCACGGCAGACGAGTCGGGGTATTCGTCTAGCTATCTGACTCGTGCTGTTGGCCCAAAGTTTTGGAAACAGCTCAGCAAAGCGTTGGGCGAGCCAGTCAGTAAAACCAGCTTTCGGGCGGCGATTGAGCAGCGATCGCACCAGGAAAAGCCGAATCTATTGAGCCAGACTTCCTCTTCTATTCAACCATCAGCATCTATTCAACCATCAGCAATTGACTGGGGCGAAGCTCCCGATGTCACGATTTTTTATGGACGGCAATCTGAACTGACTTCGTTGCGGCAGTGGGTCGAGGGCGATCGCTGTCGATTGATTGGTGTCTTGGGCATGGGAGGAATCGGCAAGACTAGCCTCGTTGCAAAACTGGTCGAAGCCTTGGCAGAAGACGACTGCCCGTTTCGGTACATTATTTGGCGATCGCTGCGCAATGCTCCATCGCTCAAAGATGTTTTGGCCGACGTTGTTCCCTTTCTCTCTCAACAGCAAGATACCGAAGCCACACCCAAACGCCTGCTTCACTGGCTACAACAGACTCGCTGCTTAATCGTTTTTGACAATATGGAAACCATTTTGCAAGAGGGCGAGTCTACGGGTAGCTTTTGCCCAGAATATGAGGAATACGGCATTCTCTTACGGCTTGTTGCCGAGACGCGCCACCAAAGTTTGGTGATGTTTACCAGTCGTGAGAAGCCCGTTGTTGTAGGAGCACTAGAAGGTATCGCGCTGTCTGTGCGATCGCTCCAATTGATGGGTTCGCACGAAGCCGCTCAAGCCCTGATTAAGGCGAAAGGGCTAACAGGAACTGACGCTGAAAAACAGCAGTTAACCAAACGCTATAGCCATAGCCCACTGGCGCTGAAAATTGTGGCTACATCCATTCAAAGTCTATTTGACGGAGATATTTCTCTATTTCTTGCAGAAGATACCTGGATTGTGAGCCGACTCCAGTGGTTGCTTGACCAGCAGTTTCAACGCCTATCTCAGCTAGAACAGTCGCTCATGTATTGGCTAGCCATCAATCGAGAATGGACATCGGTTTCGCAATTGGTCGATGATTTACAGTCGTCTGTTTCCCGGAGTCGAATCTTGCAGGCCCTTGAGACCCTCAGTTGGCGATCGCTGCTCGAAACACAGTCGGGGCGCTATACATTGCAGCCCGTGGTGATGGAATATATCACCACTCAGATGATTGAGCAGGTCGTCGCTGAGTTAAGCACCACCGAGCTTGATCTGGTTTTGAATTATACATTTATAAAAACGACAACCAGTGACTACATTCGAGATAGTCAAATCCGGCTGATCTTACAGCCCATTGCTGAGCAGCTTTGCCAAAGGTTTCCGGCTCAAAATGCACTAGAGCAGCACATTGCTCATCTTTTGACGGTTCTTCGTTCTGGCCAAGCTCAGCGCCCAGGATATGGCTGCGGTAACTTAATCAATCTCTGCTGTTTTCTTGAAATTAATCTCAGTCATTATGATTTCTCTGGCGGCATGATTCGCCATGGCTATCTGCCCAAGGCAACCCTTCATGATGTCAATTTCGCCCATACACAGCTAATCGATACCGTTTTCACCCACACGTTTAGCAGCATTTTATCGGTTGCCTTCAGCCCAAACTATCAGCTCTTGGCCGCAGGAGATAGCAACGGTGAACTCCGCATCTGGCGCACATCTGACTACCAGCTCCTCTTGACGCTACAAGGCCACAATGACTGGACAAAGGCGATCGCCTTTAGCCCGAACGGGCGGCAGTTAGCCAGTGGCGGCGACGATGCGCTGATTCATCTGTGGGATGTCAACACAGGGCAACGGCTCCACACGGCTCAGGGCCATACGAACTATGTGCAGACGCTTACCTTTCACCCCGATGGGGCGCTGGTGAGCGGCAGTCACGACAATAGCATCAAGATCTGGGATCAGTCGGGGCATGTGATCCGAACGTTGAGCGAGCATACCGATCCGGTGCGAGCCGTGGCGGTCAGCCCAGATGGAACTTACCTTGCCAGCGGCAGCTCTGACTGCACCGTGAAACTCTGGAACTATGCCACAGGTGTCTGTGTGGCTACACTGCGCGGCCATCAGGAACGAGTGTGGGCTGTGGCGTGGAGTCCTGATGGGCGATCGCTCGTCAGTAGCAGCTCTGACACAACCATTCGATTTTGGAATATTGAGACTCAAACCTGTTCTCAAATCTTAGCCGGACACACCCACCCCGTTTTGGCGATCGCCTTTAGCCCTGATGGACGGCGGCTTGGCAGCAGCAGCTCTGGGCAAACCCTGAAGCTATGGGATGTCTCATCTGGAACATGCCTACACACGATTAAAGAACATCTAGACTGGGTTTGGGCGATCGCCTTTAACAATCAAAACCAGTGGGTCAGCGGCGGCGATGATCAAACCCTCAAATTTTGGGATGCCCAAACCGGGAAGTGTCTCAAGACGCTGCAAGGCTTCGCCAATCAATTTTTTTCGGTCGCGTTTCACCCGACTCAGCCTCTCCTGACCAGCGGCAGCTTAGAGGGGCTGACCCGACTGTGGAATTGGCAAACTGGAGAAACCCTAGCAGAACTTTCAGGCCATAAATCATGGGTGCGCACCACGGAGTTTAGCCCAAATGGACAAATGCTCGCCAGCGGCAGCATTGATATGACGATCCGACTCTGGGATGTCGATACGATTCTGCAATCTCGCCATCGATGTACCAGTCAAATCTTGCGGGGGCACACAGACTCGGTGCGTTCTTTAGCATGGTGTCCAGACAGTCGCCATCTGGCTAGCGGCAGTGCCGACCAGACCATTCGCATCTGGGATGTCCAAACAGGTGAGTCAACCCAACTCTTATACGGACATACAGAAAAAATACGGTCAATAACTTGGAATCCTCGGTATCCGATTCTCGCCAGTGCCAGTGATGATGAAACAATTGGGCTGTGGAGTATGGAAACCGGAGAAAATATCCGTTTTTTGAGAGGGCATGACCAGCCCGTGCTCTCCGTCGCTTGGCACCCTGACGGAAATCTGCTCGCTAGCGGTGGAGCCGATCACATCATTAGACTCTGGGATGCAAAGAGTGGCGAACTGGTGCAGGGGTTTGAAGGGCACAGTAGTCAGATTCAGGCAATTTGCTTTAGCCCAAGTCATTCTGTTTTGGCGAGCGCTAGCGGTGACTCGACCCTTAAGCTCTGGAATCTGGAAACGGGTGCAGAGCTGTGTACTTTGGTCGGCCATACGAATCAGGTTCAAACCATTGCTTTTGATCCAAGCGGTGAATTTCTCGCCAGTGGCAGCAACGACGGCACCATTAAACTATGGCAGTATCCGACGGGGCGCTGTGTGCGATCGCTTCAACCTAAGCGCCCCTACGAAGGCTTGAACATTACTGGAGTTGGGGGTCTAACCGATGCTCAAAAAGTTAGTCTTAAAACCTTAGGAGCTTTTGAGCAAATAGGCTCTGAGTCTACCTTTGCAGAAAATTCCTCAATGCTAGCCCCTTCAAAAACTCAAGGGAATTTAGGAAAAGTTGAACAATCTAATCAGGTGATTGAGCAAAATCCCCAGACCCCAGACCCGACCGTATCCATACCATCTATACCCATAAGAGAAACACATTTAGAGGAAGCCCATTTAGACGAAACAGAGTCGCATTCACAACCGACGCTTCAGATTCAGGTCTTGGGAGATTTGCAAATCACATACGACGATCAGTGCATCGACACATTAACCAATGAGCGATCGCAGATTTTGTTCGCTTACCTGCTGCTTCAGCGCCACACGCCTCAAACTCGACAGCGAATTGCGTTCGCGCTTTATCCTGATATGTCTGACTCGCAAGCCCGCACATCGCTGCGTAAAGATATTTTCAATCTTAGGCAGGCAATTCCCTATCCAGAACGCTATCTCATCATCAATGCCAAAACCATTCAGTGGAATGAGAATGCTGATTTTTCGCTGGACATGGCAGAGTTTGAGGTCGCGTTACAAGAGGTGGAGCAAGTCCCCAGTTCAGATATGGCGACTCAGCAGCAAGGCTTAGAACGGGCGATCGCTCTCTACTGCGGCGACCTGCTGCCCGTGATTGACCCGGAGTGGATCGTGCGAGAGCGCGAACAGTTGCGTCAGCGCTATCTCAGCGCCCTCGACCAGTTAATTACACTGCTTCACGATCAACACCAATATGGAGTCGCCCTTCGCTATGGTCAGCAACTGTTAGCGGCTGACCCGTTGCGAGAGTCTACCTACCAAACGGTGATGCAGTTATATCGAGAAAATGGCGATCGCGTCGCTGCGATTCGCGCTTACCATGACTGTATGACGATGCTGCGGGAAGAATTAGGGATTGACCCCAGCCCTAAGACCCAGGCGCTGTATCAGCAGTTGTTGGATTAGCGGGCTGAATGAATTGAGGGTATTACAAGGCGATCGCCTCCCATTTTGGATTTTAAGCGTTCCAATTGCGTCTTTCATCCTCGTGATGCCCGTCACAGGTCTATGGAACGCCATGAGAACGGTCTAGAAAAATCGTAGTTGCTCAACTCAGCAGCCAATCTACTTGTGGTGAGGTGAGGGCACGGCAAATCAGACGGCAAATCAGGAGGAATGAGTGCCTAACTGCAAGCTATTTCCTAACTGCAAGCTATGGAGATTGGCGTAGATGCCTTGACGCTCCATCAATTCTGCATGGGTGCCCTGCTCAACAATATCTCCCTGCTGAATCACCAATACCTGATCGGCCTGGGTGACGGTGCTGAGGCGGTGGGCAATCACAAAGCTGGTGCGATCGCGCAGAAGAGTGGCGATCGCATCTTGTACCAATCCTTCGGTACGGGTATCAATGCTGCTGGTGGCCTCATCTAAGAGCAAAATTCGCGGGTTCACCAGCACGGCTCGGGCAATACTCACCAACTGCCGCTGTCCTTGGCTTAAGGGCGTTCCTCGTTCCCCCAGCCGAGTACTGTAGCCCTGGGGCAGCGACGTCACAAACTCATGCACATTTGCAGCTTGGGCTGCTGCCTCAATCTCGGCTTGGCTGGCATCGGGCGCGCCAAAGGCAATGTTTTCGGCTACAGTCCCGCTAAACAGCAGGTTATCTTGCAACACAATCCCAATTTGGCGGCGCAGACTAGCCTGAGTGACACTGCGCACATCCACCCCGTCAATGAGAACTGCCCCCTCTGAGACATCATAAAACCGCATAATCAAGTTGATGATGGTGCTTTTGCCTGCCCCGGTTGGCCCCACCAGGGCAATCATCTGTCCCGGCTGAGCGCAGAGATTCACCTGTTGCAGGACTCGCTGGGTAGGCGTATAGCCAAACCCGACTTGCTCAAACCGCACCTCGCCTCGAATGGGCGGCATTGCAGTCGCATGGGCCGCATCTTGCAGCGTTACAGGCTCATCTAGCAACAGGAAAATGCGGTCTAGCCCAGCTAGGGCCGACTGAGCTTGGGTATAAAACTGGCTGAGAATCTGAATCGGGCGAAAAAACTGCTGCACGTACAGCAAAAATGCCGTCACCGTGCCCACCGTCATTACCCCGGTGACGGCCAGGTAGCCGCCGTAGGCCATCACCCCAGCCGTGGCCAGGGTATTGAGAAAGTCGATGGAGGGTAAAAACGCCGCCGTCACCGCCACGGCCTGCACATTGGCCTTGCGGTTCGCCGCGTTGAGGCTGTCGAACTCTTCAATATTGAGCTGGGTGCGGTTGAATGCCTGGGCTTCACGGACGCTGCTGATGTCTTCTTCAAGTTTGGCCGACAGGTCACCAATGGTCTGCCGCGTCACCCGAAACCGCCCCCTAGCCCAGCGAGAGAAAAACCCCGTGGTAAAAATCATCAGCGGCACCACCAGATTGCTCAGCAGCCCCAACTGCACATTAATCGACAGCATGGCAATGATGATGCCCACGAGGCTAAAGGACTGGCCCAACACCTGAGGAATGGTCAATCCAAACGCCTGGTTCACGGTATTCACATCGTTGAGCAGGCGGCTCATCAAGTCTCCGGCTTCGCTGCGGTCAAAAAAGCTCACCGGGAGGCTTTGAATTTTGTCAAAAATGTCTTGCCGGAGCTGCCCCAGTAGCCGCTGCACAATGGAGCCCATGCGCATAATCTGACCCCGAATGGCCCAAACCCCAATAAAATAGATAGCCGTTAGGGCTGCCAGCATCCATATCAGCCCCCGCAGGTCGCCTTTGAGAATCAGGTTATCAATCGACCAGCCAATCAGCAGCGGCCCGATCGCCTGAGTCGTTGCTCCAATCGTGACCAAGAGCAGAGCGACCGGAAGATCTTGACGGTAAGGGGCAAAGTATTGCAAGAAACGTCCCAGGGTTGATAGCTTGGGTTTAGAATCTGCTAGAGCTGTGAAATGGGCAGGCGTCATTGGAAGTTACCGCTTATTTAAACTGACCCAAACATGTGTCGGTGCCATCAGGTGACTGGCAACTCGTTTCCGCTAGGCTCACCCCGTCAGGGCTGGAGAAGAGCCAACCTGAGATTCTAAAATAACGCCGTAGAGAGGGCTGGTCGCCATTAGCTGATCGTGGGTGCCCTGAGCCACCAGTCGCCCTTTATCCATCAGCAAAATGCGATCGGCGGTGCGCACGGTGCTGATGCGCTGGGCGACCACAAAGGATGTGCAAGTCCGGCGGCGCATCAGGTCATCGAGGGCGGCTTGAATTTGGGCGGCGGTTTGAGCATCGACAGCGGAGGTGCTGTCGTCGAGGATCAAGATGCTGTAGTCGGTGAGTAGGGTGCGGGCGATCGCAATCCGCTGCTTTTGCCCCCCAGATAAGCCCACCCCCCGTTCTCCGACGATGGTGTCGTAGCCGTCGGGTAACCCTTCCACAAAGTCATGAATTTGGGCGGCTTTGGCAACTTCGATCACCTGCTCTAGGCTGGCCTCCGGTTTGGCATAGGTGATATTCGAGAAGATGGTGCCGGAGAACAGAGTCGTCTCCTGAAACACAGTGCTGATGTGCGATCGCAGACTCTCCAGGGTAAAGTCGCGGACATCGCGACCATCAATGCGCACGGCTCCAGCGGTGACATCGTAGAAGCGAGGGATCAAGTTGGTGATGGTACTTTTGCCCGATCCGGTCATCCCCAAAATGGCGATCAGCTCATTGGGTTTGGTTTCAAAGGAAATCTCGCACAGAGCCGGAGTCGTTGCACCAGGATAGCGAAACGATACATGTTCAAACGTGATGCGCCCTCCACAGGTCGCAAACGGAATCGCTTGAGGCCGATCTTTAATTTCAACTTCGGCATCGACTACTTCATAGACCCGTTCTGCCGAAGAGGCGGCCTGGGCGATCGCCGGAGCCGCAAACCCAATCAGCAAAATGGGCTGCAAAATGAGTAGCAGATACGCATTAAACGCCACCAGTTCCCCGACCGAAAAGCGCTGATCAATCACCGCTGCTCCGCCATAGCCAATCACGATGACAATCACCAGGTTGCTAGCTAGAAAAATAAACGGAAATGTGTTGCGAATCGCCAAGATCGTCTTCAGGTTAGCGGCAATCAGGCTGGTATTGAGGTCGGTGTAGCGATCGCACTCGACCTCCTCCCGCACAAAGGCTTTCACCACCCGCACCCCCAGCAAATTTTCCTGCAAAACCGCATTGAGGTCGCTGAGCTGCTCTTGCACCTGGCGAAAAAGTTGGTTGTTGCGGGTAAAAAACCGTGCCATGAGCCAGCTCGCAATCGGCACGACCGTCAGGCTAATCAGCGCCAACTGCCAGTTCATCACGAGTAAGATCACGGCAATGGTGATCAGCGTGACTAAGCCGCTAACGACCTGAATTAGATTGGTGCTGAGAAAGGTGCGAATCTGTTCAGTGTCGCTGGTCGCACGGGTAAGCAATTGTGACGTTTGAGCCTGATCATGGTAGCTAAAGCTAAGATTTTGGATCGTGCTAAAAATGCGGTTGCGCAGGTCATAGACCACGCTTTGGGACATGGCTTCGGCGCAGAAGCTCTGGCCAAAGTTAAACAGTCCTCGGGCAATGGCGGCCACGACCAGCCCCACCCCACTGCGCAGGACGACCGAGAGATTTCCCTGGGCAATGCCTTGATCAATCGCCCAACGAAACAACTGGGGCGTAGCCGCATAGGCGGCGACCAGCAGGAGAGCACTCCCGAATGCCCCCAGGGTGAGCCAGGGATAAGCCTTGAGCCGACCTAGCACCCGCTGGAGCTGGCGCAGTGAAGATGCCTTCTGGGGCTGAGAGAGCTGAGCCAATTGCTTTTCCTACGACACCTAGAACATTCTAGACGGTGCTCTAAGATTTCTATCGCGATGCTGTCACTTGGGCGATCGCTAGCAGCAATTCTCAGTTTGGCGAATTGGCTATCTGACTACGCTTCCGACTCGCCCGCGAATAAATTGCGGGCTAATGAGTGAAAGCCCCGTTGGGGCTAAGATCTGTCGGTTATCAGTCCCGCAGGGACTTGATCATTTATAGCCCGCAATTTATTTGCGGGTGTTGGGGCGTAACCATCATGAGAATTGCTGGATCGCCAGCAGCAGTCTTGCTGCAATTATCATTCAATGTATGGCTATGCTGATGGCACTGAATTAAGGCGGGTGGGCAGTGCCTACCCGACGGCAGATCAAGATTAGCAATCGCTTATTTCAGTGATATTCGACTATGACATTCGACTATAGCTCTATCTCGTCAAGTTCTTGATATTCGTTCTGTACATTGAACGCATACTTCAACTGAGAGAGTTTAATCAATGAAAACTCGGTACGCAAAAATATCACGGTTTTTATCTGTGGGCGCTTTGGGAACGGGCGGACTAGCTTTGGTCGTCTTCACAAGTCCTGCCAATCTTGAAGCTGTTACCTCAATACCACAACTTCGAATTGAAGACGACAGAGATGAAACGACTGAAACGTCTCAAACAAAATCTTCGGCAAATGACCTAGTGCAAGTGGCAGAAATTACGCTATCCCGTGCCGTCCAAATAGCCGAAACGTTTGCCGAGGGTTCAGCCGTTGAAGCAGAACTCGAACGGGAAAACGGCAACATTGTCTACAGTGTGTCGATCGGAAATCAAGAAATTATTGTGGATGCCAACACAGGAGAAATACTGGATACGGAAACAGATGACGAAGACGATGCTGAACTGCAACAACGATTTGAAATGATTCCGCTTCAGCAAGCGATTCAGGCGGCAGAAGCATTTGTAGAAGGGCAAGCTGCTAGTGCTGAGTTGGAAGTAGAAGATGGCGGGCTTGTTTATGAAGTAGAAATTGGTGATCAAGAGATTTATATCGATGCAGGCAATGGCAGGGTTCTCTATACCGAAGGCGGGGAAGAAGAGACTGAAGGCAATCGCCCGTTGAGTAGCATTCAGGTACCGCGCCGATAATCACCCTGACCTTAAATTGACTGCGATTGACGCCCCTTAGCTTGTCAGATCTTTTGCTGAAACGATGGGGCGATCGCAGAATCATTTCAAACCGACAGGATCAAACTGACAGGAGCTTGCCATGAATTTGGCATACGGCTGTCACATACATCCGTGACTGTGAATCATGCCCTAATACTTGTCCCAGGAGAACCTGTATGGATTCTATAAAACCTCTCGATTCCGTAAAGCAAGGCTTGAATCGAGTGCCAGAAGTCACCGCCGTTTTCTGGATTATCAAAGTCCTTGCAACCACTGTGGGTGAAACCGCAGCCGATTATCTGGCATTTACGCTGCATCTCGGGTTAGCCGTCACGTCTTACATCATGGGCGCTTTATTGCTGCTTGCTCTATTTAATCAATTTCGGCTGAAACGCTATGTCCCTGCCACGTATTGGTTAGTGGTCGTGCTCATCAGCATTCTCGGCACGCTGATCACCGATCGCTTAGTCGATGAATTTGGGGTGAGCTTGGTCACGACAACCGTCGTCTTCAGTATTGGCTTGCTGGCCGTATTCGGTGTCTGGTACGCCCAGGAAAAGACCCTGGCCATGCACTCTATCAATACGTTTAAGCGCGAAGCTTACTATTGGTTGGCTATTTTGCTGACCTTTGCCCTAGGCACATCGGGCGGCGATTTGCTGGCCGAAGGTACTGGCTTAGGCTACGAACGCGCCTTGTTCATCTTTGCTGCCCTGATCGGTCTGGTCACTCTCAGCTACTATGTTTTAGGGCTAAATGGAGTGTTTGCCTTTTGGTCAGCCTATATTTTGACCCGTCCGCTAGGAGCCTCAGCCGGAGATTTGCTATCTCAACCTGCTAAATATGGCGGATTAGGCTTTGGCACGGTGGATACAAGTATCTTGTTTCTCTGCATTATCATTAGTCTGGTGATCTACCAAAGCTTTCGACAAAAAAGACGGTTCCAGCACTATGTTAATCAGGAAGAACATTAACCAAGAAGAACATTAATCAAGAAGAATAAGGAACGGCTTCTGCTTTCAGATTTCGAAAAATTAAGGGTGATTGGCGATCGCCCTTTCTTCTTTGTAAGATTCAAATTCTCTGCTGCTTCTAAAGATTAATACCAAGATGAAAATCCTTCTGGTCGAAGATGACAAACGGATTGCCAAACCTTTAGCAAAAGACCTGAGATATCAGTGTCACACCGTTGATGTTGTCCATGATGGCATTGACGGTTGGGACTACGCCCAAGCTACTGAATATGACCTGATCTTATTAGATTTGATGCTTCCTCGACTAGATGGGATTAGCCTCTGCAAGCGGTTGCGAGCGGCTCGATCGAATGCATTAATTCTGATGCTGACGGCAAAAGATACCACCAGCGATAAAATTATTGGCCTGGATGCCGGGGCTGACGATTATTTGGTCAAACCATTCAAACTCGACGAACTTGCCGCTCGAATTCGGGCCTTATCCCGCCGCAGCCGAGAGAGTATTCCCTTGGTATTAGAGCACGGTCATCTCTGTCTCAATCCGGCGACGCAATGTGCAACCTATCAGGGTAAGGAACTCTCATTGACCCCGAAGGAGTATGTTGTGCTCGAATACTTTATGCGGCATCCAGGATTAGTTCTTACTCAGGCATCTCTCCTTGAAAAGCTGTGGGACTTTGACCAAGAATCAGGAGTTGGCACCCTCAGAACGCATTTAAATAACCTTCGCAACAAGCTAAAATCTGCTGGTAGTTTAGAAAATATGATTGAAACCGTTTATGGGGTAGGTTATCGATTTCGCACCTCACAAGACTAACTGAAGGACTAGATAAGTCAGTGGACATCACGTTTCGCAAAATCCGCGATCGCCTTCTTATTGCTAACCTGCTTGTTTTTGCCCTTGTCTTGGGTGGATTTGGCTCCGTTGTTCGTATTATTTTTGTTCGCAATTTCAGTCAACAGTTGACCGATCGATTAATTACGACGGGGCAAGGTGCGGCTGGAAATGCCGAGATTGAAGATGGATATTTGGAAGTTGAAAATGAATTTTTGGCTCAAAATTTAGCGAACCAGGATCAGATCATTCAGTGGTTTGATATGGATGGAAATCTTAAGCAGAAACAGGGTCGAGATTCTCTTCAATCTCCTCTAACTCTGCCTCCTGTTAACTTGCAAACGGCAAATCTATCACCGATCATTGAGGACATTCAAATTAATGATCACCCCGTCAGAGCCGTGACGCTTCCCATCTTGAGTAGTGGCGATCGCCACATCATCGGGTATGTCCGCGTCAGCCAATCATTGAATGAGTTTCAAGAGACTATCACACAGCTAGATGTAGGGCTTGGGCTTGGCATCATTATGGCCTTGGCCTTGAGTGGGATGGGGAGTCTCTGGCTCAATCGACAAGCCATGCAACCAATTGAAGAAAGTGTTCAGCGCCTCAAGCAATTTACCGCTGACGCCTCTCACGAATTGCGTAGCCCGCTGATGGCCATTTCGAGCAATGTTGAAGTCACCCTAAAATACTCAACAGACATCAGTCAGGATGATCGAGACGTGTTATCCATGGTCTTGAGTGCGACAGACCATATGACACAGCTGACCGAAGATTTATTGCTTCTCGCTCGAACAGATAAACTGGCAGGAATCGAGCAAAAACGTATCAACATGAGTGACGTTCTGAAGCACCTGGTGCAGCTTTATCAATGTCAGGCTGATGCAAGACAGATTACCTTGGGTGCCAAAATTGAACCTCGATTAGAGCTTGTGGGTGATGAAATTAGCCTTATAAGAGCGTTTACGAATTTGATTCAAAATGCCCTCTGCTACACGCCCCCTCAAGGAAAAATTATGATTGACGCGCGGCTCATCAATCATCAGATTCAAATTGCGATTGAAGACACCGGGGTGGGCATTGCTCCAGAGCATCTTGAACATATCTTTGAACGATTTTGGCGGGCTGATTCATCTCGCTCCCATGAAAATGGTGGGACAGGGCTAGGGCTTTCAATTACTCAAGCCATTATTCAAAATCACGGTGGCTCTATCATGGTCAAGAGCCACCGTGGGTTAGGAAGCTGTTTTACCGTGACTCTTCCCTCGACGGCAACGATTCACCGTCATCAACCGTAACGGTCAGAGGTTTTATTCAATTTCCTGCCCGTCAGGTTCGTGATCCTCAGGAGCTTGAATGGTGCTGTGCAGAGGTGAGTCTTGCTCGGATTCAGTGCCAACCTGCTCCGTTTCGAGCACTTGCCCATTCCCTGCATCAACTAGAACTTCGTGCTGGCCGATGATGACTTTATAGACCACGTTGCCATCTTCGTTATCTAGCGTCACGCGGCTGACCTCTCCAGATACAGCAGCTTTAGCCGCATCTTCGGCCTGCTGTGGCGTAATTTGAGCCAGCGATCGCAACTGGGCATCTTCTTCCTGTTCTTCAGCCGCATCGTCAAATTCCTGATCGGTATCGTCGGCGTCTTCTGCCTGCGATATGCGCTGATGTTGGGCGATCGCCCTCTCTCCTTGTCCGGGCTGTGCGGCATAGGCACGGTAAGCAGCACCTGTAAGTCCAAACGCACCGATAGCGCCCAGAGCCACCAGAGCTTGAGTTGAACGGTTCATCACAAAAATCTCCACTACGTTTTTTCGATAAGGAGGTAGCCATCATTAAACGATGCGATGTGAGTGTGTGCTCCCCGCCGGGGTGCACACACCGTTTCTTTTAGCTTTGACCCCATACTTATCACTTCCGTTGGAAGCTAATTCCACTGTAGAAACCGAATATCAAGAACTTAATGAGGAATAGGCTTTCTAGCGACTGAGAACTGGGCACCCTTGGGATGTCCAACAATTCTCATTATGGTTACGCCACAACACCCGCAAATAAATTGCGGGCTACAAATGATCAAGTCCCTTCGGGACTGATAGCCAACGGATCTAGCCCCAACGGGGCTTTCACTGATTAGCCCGCAATTTATTCGCGGGCGGGTCGGAAGCGTAGCCAGATAGCCAACTCGCCAAACTGAGAGTTGCTGGGGGATATCGTCAGACTGAATACAATGTAGATTTATATGCTTATGCGCAGGTTGCCTAACTCTCGGGGTGACGTTCAACCCACCTCTCAACTTCGCCAGAATCTTGAATCTACACTAAACGAAACACGTCTCACTGCGTTTCTGAGCGAATTTTTGGGCAACAGCGGTCATTTTTTAATTTTGACCAGTTTGGCCGATCTGGTAGTCGATGGATGGCGAGGCTATCTTACCGACTTCACAAATCCCTTTTTGTTCTTGGCGATGATGGTTCAAACCATCTACTTATCGAGATCCCATGCCTCCCGATTTTGGGGCAATCTGATCGGAGTGAGCCTTTATACCCTGGTTGATCTTCCCCAGGAAGGTCAAGAATTTTTCCAAGCCCCGGCTCACTGGGTATTTGGCATATTTTCGCTGGCGATCGCACTACTTCAGAGTACTCGCTATCACTGGAAACCTGAACTAGAGCGCTGGGTCTTTCCCCTCGAAAGCATGGTGCGAATGGGGATGGTGTTAGCTTTTTATGTCGTCGTTGGGCTGGGAGAAAAATCGAACCAGACGATTAACCTAGAAAGCCTGCAACAACTTTCTTTAAGCGAAACTCATCTCTTTTTGGGTGTTAGCTTGACCTTGATTGGTCTGCTCCTAGGATTTCAGCAACTTCAAATTGTGACCCAACGGCGTCAGCTTCAAGACACGGCTGTTGTGTTGCAACATTTGGCTGAGTGGGGCATGGGAACCTATGCGGTCGCTACAGCGGTAACCAATCCAGCAGGACTAGCGTTTCAAAAGTGCGATCGCGCCATAGTTTTTATGGATATTCGGGGGTTTACCGTCTGGTGTGAGCAAACCGAAACTGAAATCGTGGCACAGACGCTCAACAGTTATTATCAACGGGTCGAACCTGCCGCATCTTGTTATGACCCGCTCCGGGTCACCTTGACCGGAGATGAAATCATGGCCATTTATGCGACTCCAGAGCAGGCTGTTGCGGCAGCTCAAGCCATGCAGAAAATTGCGATTGAAGTTTTGCGCCCCTATCACCTCGGCGCTGGGTGTGCCGTTCACTACGGAGCCGTCGTCGAAGGTCTCTTCGGTGGAGATGGCGTTCGCACCTATACCGTCATTGGTGACGTGGTCAACACAGCAAAACGCCTAGAGGGAGCCACTCCCGCAGAAGAGATCACCATTTCGGACACCGTGTATCAACTCTTGAAAGGCCAAATTGAGGTGAAGAGGTCTATCAGTCTTCACCTCAAGGGCAAAGTACAACCCTTCGCCAGTTGGTTATTGGCATAGCCTGGGCAATGTCTACTAGCTTTAAGGCCCATTGCATTAAACGTCAGATTTCGCCGTAGTCAGTGAAGCCATGTCAGGCCAAGTCAACTACGATCTCGCTGATTTACGATCAGCCAAAAGTTGGGTGCCTCGGTAGAACCAATAAAGCGCAACCATTTGAACGATATGATAAATCGCATCAGGACTTATCATGACACTCGGACTCCATCGCAATGCCAGTATGCAGACTGCAACCATAGAGATCATGATTCCTCCTGTAAACCAGATTGTACTTGGAGTTTTTTGAGTAAAGTATTTTCTCGTTTCGAGCAGCAGGATGACAATCATCGCAAGTAAATAGTCGGCTGCGACGTAAGAAAAATCGTCAAGATGCCGACTCTGTAGACCAGAAAATACAATTAACTTGATGCCGACTATTCCCACCCACCAGAACTGCACGGATGGCAGTACATCACTTTTGATAATACCTAGAAGCATTAGGCCACTTGCAGCATTAATGCCATAGGCAATCACAAGCTGACATAGCATCGCAATCTTTACCGGAAGCGAGCTGCTGAATCCATGAAAGATAGCTCCTGAGATAGCGGCGATCGCCGTACATCCAAAGGCGATCGCCCAACATTGAACAGAGCGTTCACGGCTAAACACAAGCAAACCGCAGAATAGAGAGGCTTCTACTGCAAGGCCAAGATCGGTCAGTGCTGTGGATGAATGAGCAAAAGACATAAATTCAGAACTTGCCGTGGTAAGTAACTCAATCTTAGGTTTCACAAAACGGGTAATATTCCCCCATTATTTTGCGAGGAAACGCCCAATCTGCTTTGACCGATTTTGATAGAACTGAACATAGGCTGGAGAATGCTCATTGGCGCTATGGCCAGCAGTGGGTTCAGGATGATGGTTTCGATCTGATGTTTGTGTTTGTATGGCTTATCTATCAACTGTTTTAGAACAAAATGTGGTTTAGATCTGTGGGGCAAGACTCCTTATCGCGTGGCGTTGAGCCATCTGAGCCGATGTTGGAGTAAAGGGTTGGCTTAAAACCTCAAATGTTTCTTGAGAAGGCCGATAGCCCTAATAGCCCTAACTGTAGGCAAAGCATTTGTCATGGTGATGACGAAATGGTGGCAAGATGATGTCTCGTTGGAGATTTCTATTGCACCACTGCTTCGACGAATAGTTTGGAGACGATACCGCCATGTCAGATTCACCCTCCTATGCAGATGCTGCTGGGGCTCAAAACCCGGCGTTCCCCATGAGAGTCGTGGGGCTGATTCCGGCGGGCGGGGTGGGTAGTCGCATTTCGCCTTTACCCGGTAGTAAAGAGCTTTTCCCGATTGGGTTTCAGACGGTGGGCGATCGCCCAGGTTTGCGGCCTAAGGTGGTGAGCCACTATCTCATGGAGAAGATGCGCTGGGCTGGTATCACCGAAGCGTTTGTGATTCTGCGCCCCGGCAAGTGGGACATTCCGGCCTATTTTGGCGACGGGGCTGGGGCTGGCCTTCACCTCGCTTATCTGACCATCCATGTGCCCTACGGGGTTCCGTTTAGCCTAGATCAGGCTTATCCCTTTGTGAGAGACGCGGCTGTGGCTATCGGCTTTCCCGATATTCTCTTTTCCCCTGATGATGCCTATGGTCGATTGCTGAGGCGACTGTTTGCAGGGGAGGCTGATGTGGTGCTGGGTCTGTTTCCGACTGACCAGCCTGATAAGGTGGGCGTGGTTGACTACGACGCCACAGGCCGAGTCACGGCCATTTTGGAGAAATCAACCCGAACTGACTTGCCCCATATGTGGGCGATCGCCGTCTGGAAACCGAGCTTTACCGAATTTTTGCATGGGTTTGTGCAGTCTCGCCTTGATGCGACGGTGGGCGATCGCATTCCGCAATGGCTATCGTCTTTGCCTGAGCGGGCAGAAATTCCCATTGGAGATGTGATTCAAGCGGCTATTGAACGAGGGCTACAGGTTGAAGCCGAAGTCTTTGAAGACGGCTCCTACCTCGACATCGGCACCCCTGAAAATTTGGCTCAGGCGATTCGTCTAGGGTTTTGAGAATTTCTACCTTAGGAGAAACTCACTTTCCTTAACGAAAATACATAATGTAATCAGGTCATTGCTAGTCGCAACTGTACACTTATGGCACAAAAACGCCGAGTCATCATTATCGGGGCAGGTTTTGGCGGTTTGCAGGCTGCCCAGTCGCTCGCTCATTGCGACGCCGAAGTCTTGCTCATCGATCGCAACAATTACAGCACGTTTGTTCCGCTGCTCTATCAGGTGGCCGGAGCGCAAATCGAGCCGGAGCTGATCGCCTACCCGATTCGAAATGTGGGGCGTCATGCTCCTAATCTGAAGGTATTGGTGGGCGAAGTCAGCCATATTGACTTCAATCAGCAAGTCATCGAAACCCACGGCACGCTGATTGCCTATGACTATCTCGTTGTGGCCACAGGCAGCTATACCCAGTTTCCTAGGGGGGTGCGACCTTCAGCGGCGGTGTTCTCGTTAAGGACGCTAGAAGAGGCGATCGCCATTCGCAACCATGTCGTCCAGTGCTTTGAAGCGGCAACCCGCGAGCCTGACGAGATTAGGCGGCAACAACTGCTGACCTTTATGGTCATTGGGGGTGGCCCCACGGGAGTCGAGATGGCCGGAATGCTGGCCGAACTGTGGGAAGCCGTGCAGCGAGACTATCCGACCCTTGACCCCAAACAGATCCAGATTCGACTGGTGCAGTCGGGCGATCGCCTGCTGCCCCATTTTCCTGCCAACCTGAGTCTCTATACGCTGCAAAAGCTTCGCCGCATGGGTGTTGACGTACAGCTCAACATTCGAGTTCAGCAGATTGAGGCCGATCGGCTTCAGCTAAACAATGGCGATCGCTACTCTGCCGCTACCATTTTGTGGACAGCGGGGCAGCAGGCCATGCCCCCTGACATGACTCCTGCTCTAGACACCGCGCCCCGACAGAAGCTTGAAGTTTTACCGACCCTGCAACTGACTCGCCATCATAACGTCTACGCCATTGGTGATGTGTCTCATCTCCTCCAGCAGCCCCTCAAGGGGCTGGCTCCCGAAGCCTTACAGCAGGGGGTAGCCGTTGCCCGCAACATTCGACGACAGCTCCGAGGCAAAGCGCCCAAGCCTTTTCGATACCTCGATAAAGGACGACTCGCCATCATTGGCAACGGCAGTGGAGTCGGCAAGATCGGGCCATTGCAGCTCAAAGGCGGGCTTCCCTGGCTCATGTGGCTGGCGGTGCATTGGGTTTACTTGCCCGGTTTTCGCAATCGAGTCTTCGTGCTGATCAGTTGGCTGCACGCTTATCTGTGGGGCGATCGCGCCGTGCGGCTGGTGTTGTCTGGCGATCGCCCTGCTTCTAAACCTGTAAAAACTACTTCATAGAGGAAACTTCCCATGACTTTTCTCCAGACTTTTTTGCCGCTGATTGGCCGTACTTGCTTGGCGGTGATCTTCATCCATTCGGGTATTGGCAAACTCATGGACTTCAGCGGCACCCAAGAAACGATTGCGAATGCGGGGCTGCCGCTGGCGTTTTTAGTGACTGTGTCTACGATCCTATTTCAGATTGTGGGTGGGCTTTCTCTCATCACAGGATTCAAGGCCAAAATCGGCGCGGTGCTGCTGCTGCTGTTTTTGCTTCCTGCAACGGTGGTTTTCCATAATCCCATTGCAGATCCGGGGCAGATGACGCAGTTTATGAAAAATGTCGCGATTATCGGCGGTATGCTGATGGTCTTAGCCTATGGCTCTGGCCCCGTGAGCGTCGATCCTTCTCCGTCTAGGCAAGCTTCCGGGCAAATTCCTCAGCAGTCGGTGCGGTAGCGGCTGTGCGGTAGTGGCTGTAAGTAGAACTGTTGTGAGAGAAGGCTGCACCATCTCTCACAACAGTTTTTTGCCTAACGCCGATGGCGATCGCTATCAATTCTAAAAACGATGCTTTGCTATCAATTCTCGATCGCCCCACCGCAAGAGCTTCCGGCTCCAGCAGTGCAGCCAAAGCAGTGACGCCCGGTGACGATGCGGCGCTGAGCCAGCAGTTGCGGGTTCACGTCTCGAATATGGGGACGCTGCTGGCCAGGGGCTTGCAGTTCTAAATCGAGCATTTGGTTAAAGTCGCAGTCAAATAGCCGCCCATCCCACGAAATCGAAAGAGTGTTGCGACACATCAAGCCTGACACCGTAGCCGGATTAAACGCATTGACCAGCAGCTCCATGTATCCCTGGAGATTGCCTGATTCTTCTAGCCATTCTAAAAAGCGAGAAATCGGCATGTTGGTGAGGGAGATCAGGCGATCGAAGGAGATGCCGTGATTTTTCATCAACCCGGCCTTCCACTCTTGCTCCACTTTAGACTGGCTGCTGGCTAGAAATGCTCCGGCAGGGTTTGACACTAGGGTGAGGCGACACTTGAGATTGCCCTGACCATAGCCAACCGCATTTAAACGACGCAGCGCTTCGATAGATTTTTCAAAGGTGCCGCTACCCCGCTGGGCATCGGTGTTGAACTTGCGATAGTGGGGTAAAGAGCAAACGACTTCGACCCCGCGTTCGGCAAACCACTCGGGTAAATCTTGCATGTGTGGCAGCAGCAGCACCGTGAGGTTGCAGCGATCGATGACGTGCTTGCCTCGCTTGACACATTCGTCTACCAAATAGCGGAAATGGGGGTTGAGTTCGGGGGCTCCGCCTGTGATGTCAACGGTATGGGCGTTGGTTTGGTCGAGAACGCGGAGGCAGGCGTCGATGGTGGCTCGATCCATGTTTTCTTGGGTGCGGTCGGGGCCTGCATCGACGTGGCAGTGGCGGCAGGTCATGTTGCAGAGCTTGCCGATGTTGATCTGGAAGATTTCTAACTCTGCGGGTGTTAGGGTATCCCAGCCGTGGTGTGCGATCGCCTTATCAAAGTCTCCCTGATGCTGGGGGCGAGTCAGGTCTACCTGATCGAGAGCCTCGCGCTGATAATCAGGGTCTGCAAGGGGCGATCGCCGTCGATGCAGAGAGTGAATGGCGGATGAACCTGAGCGGTGGTTTCGGTTTTGGTTTTGGTTTTGGTTTTGCTTTGGGGTCGTGCTTTGGGTCAAGGGTCTACTCTCAAACGTTCCAAACAACTTCTAATCTGCATCACGTCTGCACGTCTGCATGACTTTGCAGCATGGATGACTCTGCATCACGGGTATGCATTACTTTCTGATCTCTTATTTCGATCTCTTATCTTTTCAATTTTTTGCTCAATTTTTTGCTCAATCTCTTACATTGACAGCTTGTTGACATGGTCAAGCATCTGCATCCCGTGAACGAGAGATGCACCCCCTCGAATCGCCGTGGCCACATGAATCGCTTCGGTCATTTGTTCGAGATCAGACCCTTGCTGAAGGCATTCTTTGCTGTAAGCATCGATGCAATAGGGGCACTGCACGGTATGGGAGACGGCTAACGCGATCAGTGCTTTTTCACGCACTGACAAGGCTCCTTCTGCAAACACTGCACCGTAGTAGGCAAAAAATTTATCGGCGAGTTCTGGATTTCCTTCACTGACTTGACCAAACTGTGGCAGGTGCTCTGGCTTGTAGTATTGATCCATGATTGCTTCCTTATTGCACTGCTTGCGATGAACTTGAGATACGTTGCAGTGAATCACATCTTTGGGATGAAATCTATGGCATCTAAAAAACAAGCACTGATCAAATGGAGGAAACCGAAAGCTTATCTAAGCTGATTCATCTAACCATTGGATCAATAAGTGGATCAATAAGCACCCTCGCTTTAGAATTCATTAATTTCAGTATTCATAAATACGAAAGCACAAGCAATCACCATAAGTAATCGTCATTGAAGTATCAGATTAGAACAGCACACTTTAGTTAGGATAACGCAATCTGAATGGCGCGATCGCCCCATCCATTTACCGAGCTATTTCTCCCCAAAGGCAGGCTGTTCTTCAACACTATGATGCAACGTATCGTTTTAGCTTGAGATTAGCTTGAGAAAATGATGAAAAGATTCTGAGAAATTGATTACATTGATGTGAAAATTGAGTGCTATCGCTCAGTCATAGGCTTTTTAGACCCTAGCTTGAACGATTGAGTCGAGCTGCTATTGAAGCAAGACTTCAATCCTGATTAAGGGCTGATTAAGAGCTGAGATCGATGGTGATATCAATCATTGCATCGAATTCATCTTCCAATATTCTAATGATTCAATAGATCTCAGCAAACATTTATCTAAAACTCAGGCACCATTCATTCAGCCGAATCTTGCCTGTGAAAATGTCATACTATTCAAATCTTGCCTTTCTCTATGGATGCAGACTCTTGTTAGCAGAACAGTGGAAATCGTCTGAAGAAAATTTAAAGCTTTTCATGATTTTTCTACAAAATATCTGCACATAAAGTCACAAGTCGCTAGAGTTTTATGGTAAATCATGTCGAAATGCCAGGTATGTCAAACGAAATTCAGAGAATTCAGATTCCAGACTCATGCGACCACATCGCCCTGTGCGGCGGCCCATACAGCAACTTTGGCGCGGTTGAGGCATTTTTAGGTGCGACCGAATCTTGCGACTATCGCTTTTGTCTGGGCGATATCGGCGGCTTTGGCCCCCTGCCCAATCGCACCATTGAGCAACTGCGCGATAACGGCGTCATCTGCCTACAGGGTAACTATGATCACGCCGTTGGCTACGGAGAACGTGACTGCGGCTGCGGTTATTCGGATGCGGGCGATCGCCACTTTGCCCAAATTAGCTATGACTATACCTATGCCCACACCGATGGGCAACACCGCGACTGGATGCGGAGTCTGCCCCGGCTGATTCGACTAGAATGGCGCGATCGCGCATTTCTGCTGTGTCACGGCAGTCCGGTGCAGGTGAATGAATTCGTCTGGGAATCGGAAACTGGCGATGCCCAAATTCAAGCCTACTTAGAGCAGTTTCAAGTCGATGCTATTTGTGGCACCCACACCGGAATTCCTTGGCTGCGGCATGTCGATCGTCCGACTCATGGGCGGGGCTTTTGGCTGAATGTGGGAGTGCTTGGGCGTCCGGCTCACGAAGGCAAGCCCCATGTTTACTACAGCCGAATCGATTTTCATGCTGACGATGCGGAGCCGAGTCCTCAACTTTTGCCGTTGGTCTATGATGTGGCGTCGGTGATTGAGGTGATGCAGCAAGAGGGCTTGCCCCAAGAGTTTCAGCAATCTCTAAAGCAAGGCGTTTGGACGACCTGTGCGTCGGTGTTGCCGAGGGCTGAGCAATCTATTCAGGTCAGAATCTAAGTTCAGACATGGAGTTTTTTCTGCTCAGTAGGCTAAGACCTGATTCTGAGCCACAGTTTGATGACACAGTCTGAAGCCACAGCCTGAATCACAATTTGATGACCGTAATGTCGCTGCAAATGATCGGAGAGATAAGGACTTAAAGATAGATGCTGACCACCATGAGTTGGATTTTGCTACTGGGCTATGGCGGCTTTGTTTTTGGCATTGTTCAAAAAACGACGCCGAGCCGTGTTTCAGCGACCGAATTTTTTGGTGGAGAGTCGTCTCGGGGCAAGGCTCCGGAACTATGGGTTTTGGTTGCCAGTGCTGCCATCACCTGGATCTTCGCCAAATCAATTAGCAATGCGGCAGCTCTTGCGAGTGCCTTCGGCATTCTGGGAGGCATTGGCTATGCTTTTTACTATTTCAGCTTCGTCACAGCGGCGATCGCCATCTACTACATTCGCGTCCGGGGTGGCTTTCGGTCACTGCCTGAGTTTCTCGTCAGCAAATATGGAACGCTGTGTGCGCGGTTATTTTTGATTGCGATCGCCATTCGTTTACTGAATGAAGTCTGGTCAAACACCAAAGTTTTTTCTCTCTACTTTGGAGCGGAAGGCAGCTCTGGTTACTGGATTGCGGCGGCGGTGGTGACGGCCTTTACGGTTTACTACAGCTTACTCGGGGGGCTGCGCAGCAGTTTGCTAACGGATGGCGCACAAATGCTGCTGGCTGCCGTTCTGCTTATTGTCATCTTGATCACGCTAGGGCCGGGTCTCGCCACCAATGGCCTGCCCGTGGTCGATGCCGACACCCAATCCGCTGGGCTCACCTTTTGCGGACTGGCGCTGGTGCAGATTCTCAGCTATCCCTTTCATGACCCCGTCCTCACCGATCGGGCGTTCATCACCTCTCCCCGCATCATGGTCAAAGGGTTTTTCTTGGCTGGGGTGATCAGCGGCGGCTTCATCTTTCTGTTTAGCATGGTTGGGCTGTATGCTCGCACATTAGGACTGGAGGGCGATCCAATTTTGACGGTGCCTGTTACTCTTGGACTGCCGCTATTGCTGATTTTCAACGCCATTATGTTGACCAGTGCCGGGTCAACCCTCGATTCAACCTTTTCGAGCACCGCCAAACTCACGGCCCGCGACTGGCAACAGCAGCACGATCGCCCCACGGAGCGTCAAGCTCGCATTGGTCGTTGGGGCATGGTGGCGATCGCCATTTTGGGTAATCTACCGCTGCTCAGCATCTATTTGGGCGATCGCATTGGGCCAGCCATCATTTCAGCCACCACGATCAGCGGCACGATGGTCATGGGTCTTGCGCCGATTTTCTTGCTGGCCTTCATTCCAGGGGTGGGGCGCTTGAGCTTTCATCTCGCCTTTTGGCCAGGGCTGAGCTTCGGTATTCTCCGTGTTGTCGAAAACGCCCTAGGGACTCAGATTTTTCCAACTTGGTTGAGCATTGGCGATGGCAAATATGCTGTCGATTTGGGGGTGAATGTCTATGGGCTGCTGCTGTGCACGGTGGCGTACCTTTTTGGCGCATGGATTACCCGTCGATTTGGGCAAGTGGCACCGGAAACTGCTGAAACGTAAGCTCGATCGGTCATGCTATTCAACAGACGGGTTTGTGAGGAATGTGATGTTGAGCAGCATCCTGTGGATTTTGTTAATGGGCTTTTTTGTTGGGCAAATCGCTCGACGATTCAAAGCTCCGGCTCTCGTAGGTATGGTGCTGACAGGCATCATCTTGGGGCCTCACGGAGGAAACGTCATCAGTGCAGGAGTCTTGTCTGCTGCCGACTCCCTCCGTACGATCGCCGTCATGGTGATTTTGATGAAGGCTGGGCTGGGGCTCGACTACGAAAAACTGGCTCAGCAAGGAACCGTCGCCCTGCGGTTAGGCGTTCTACCCGCTAGCTGTGAGGCGATCGCCATTACCCTTGCGGCGATCTGGCTGTTTCAGTTTGACGGGCCCACCGGATTGTTGCTGGGCTGCATTGTCGGGGCAGAATCGCCAGCGGTGATTGTACCGGGGATGTTGCGGCTGAAAAGTCTGGGCTGGGGGGTTAAGAAGGGCATTCCTGATGCCATTTTGACGGGGAGTGCCTTGTCGGATGTGCTGCTGCTGCTGGTGTTCAGTCTACTGCTGGCCTTTCTGACCCAGAGCACGACCACAGGGCTGACTCTGCCTGGAGGCTTGACTCTCAGCGCTGTCCAGCTTCTTCCTCTGCAAGTTATTCTGCAAATTGGACTAGGGGTTGCTCTAGGATGGCTCTCGGCTCATGTGCTCGTCTCGCTCTTGGCGAAGCAAAGCTGGACGCAAAATGCCGTCCAAGATACTCTGGTGGCTGCGGGGGTAGCTTTGTTGCTGGTTGTCTTATCAGCAAAAGTTCCCGTATTTTCGGGCTATTTGGCGGTGATGGCGCTGGGCTTTTTCCTGATCCAAATTGATGCTCCTCTGGCGCGACGGTTGCGAGAAGGGTTCAACAGTTTATGGATTGTGGCTGAAATTATCTTATTTGTGTTGCTGGGTGCCAGCATTCAGCTCAGCGTTTTGGGCGATACGTTGTTTGCAGGGCTGCTGCTGTTGGCAATTGGAACTCTGCTGGGCCGATCTCTCGGCTGGTATCTCTCCACCCTTGGCAGCAATTGGACCTGGAAAGAGCGACTGTTTCTACTCCCTGGCAACTCGGCTAAAGCGACGGTGCAGGCGGCGATTGGGGCAATTCCCCTAGCTCAAGGCGTGGAGGGGGGAGAGACGATATTGGCGATCGCCGCGCTCTCTATTCTTGTCACAGCTCCCCTTGGAGCCTGGGCAATTCCGACGTTTGCCCCCAAACTTCTGGACTACGGAGACGTAGACCCCACTAAAGTGGCGATCGCCCGACACATTGTCCTCCTGGCAGCCGTTGATACGTCGCCCTTCGCGACCCAGGTGCTGGCAAAAGCCGCTGAGTTGGCTCGTCGTGGCGATGCTGAAGTGGTGGTGCTGCATGTCATTCGGCTTGAAGATGAGGCCGGGATCAAGCAGCTACGCCATCAAACTACTCAGCACTTGGCGGATATTCGACATCGGTTTATCACAACGTCTGGCTCTGTGCCTGAGGAAATTGTGCAGGTGGCACAGGACTATGATGTTGCAGAAATTATCGTGGGCAAACGAGGCCACCGCCTAATCGAGGATGTGCTGGTGGGGTCGGTGTCGCAGGCTGTGCTAGAAACGAGTTCACGGCCTGTCGTTGTCGTGGAGCAGAAATGAGCGATCGCCAACACCTCGCATTCATCTCTGTGATTTAGCCGGATGTTCTTTTGAACCAAAACTCAATTTCAGAAGTTTCCTCGATAAATCGAGCTGAATGTACTGTCCCCGCTGAAACCTGATACCATTCACCGGTTCTATATCGAGTTTCCTGTCCATCGATGATCAGAATCAGTTCACCCTGAGTAATCACTCCCACATTGTCTGTCTCATGGGTATGGGGTGGAATATCGGTGCCTCCGGGATAAGAGGCAAACAGAACATCACAGTCATCTGCTGCAAGTTTGAAGGCGTCAAACGAACCTTCAAATGCCTGCAACGACTGAATGTGCTTAGGAAAATGAGTCATCTGGCGATTTTCTTAATTTTTTTCTTAATATTTTGAGAATAGGAGTTTAGGGAAGGAGGAGGGTTTTCCTTTCTCCTTCCCTTTTGGTTTGGGTGTTAGAGGATAGATTGGCGTTGTCTTTGGGAGAGG
>JBARXP010000032.1:0-7848 GCA_049647405.1 Elainellaceae cyanobacterium
CAAACATCGTTGGATAATGAGTCATCTTTTCAAGCAGCATCTTGCCAGAGCAAGAGTTTGAAAAACTAAGAGCATCTATGATGAAGAGCCTGAATGCTTAAAAAACGCAAGCGTCTGAATGGAAAGAACCAAGACTTTCAACAGAGTCTCCTGCGATGGGTCAATATCCGTCCGGATGAAGCATCGCGAACGTTCTTAATGTTTGCGTTTTATACCGTCTCCTACATCGGCATTCTTTGGTTAGAAATTAGCGCGGCAGCTCTGTTTATTGGCGAATATGGTGCCAATACATTGCCCTGGATCTACATCGCAAGCGCGGTCATGGGCACAGGATTTGGGGTCTTTTACTCCATGCTCCAGCGATTTTTGCCCCTGCGCTCCGTTATTGTTATTACGCCTATCTTTCTGGCAACTCCTCTATTATTCTTCGGCCTAGGGTTCAACCTTTTCTTCTTAGGGGCATATAGTGTCTTTTTTATGCGTCTCTGGTTAGATGCACTCTATACCCTGACAGAATTAAATACATCGATTGCCTCCAATCAGCTTTTTAATATTCGAGAAATTAAGCGGAGTTATCCGTTCATCAGCAGCGGAATTTTAGTTGCAGATGTAGTGAGCGGTTTTTCTCTGCCTCTATTACGCCAACTGATTGGTTTAGAAAATATCATTTTCCTGTCGTCGATCATGCTACTCCTCGGAGCTGGCATTTTGATGGTAGTGATTACCTTTTATCCACAAGCATTTCCTAAATTATCGCAGCGATATACGCCTCCAGAACGACCTAATTTTGCAACCCGTCGGCTTCAGGGGCCTCTAAGGCGCTACGTCGTGCTGGTGATTACCTTCTTTGTGATGAGTCAGATTCTTCTGATTCAGCTTGATTTTCAGTACTTAAGTCAGGTTGAACAAACCTTAGATACGAGCCAAGGGAGCGTGGCCGATTTCCTAGCGATTTTCAGTGGTCTGTTAGGAATTGTTGAGCTGCTGACCCAATGGTTTGTGTCGAGTCGAGTGGTTGAACGCATGGGTGTCTTTGTTATTGCCATGCTTCCCCCTATCCTCATGATTGTGATAGGGGGCTTGTCTTTATCGGGCATCGTGTCTCTGTTTATCGGAGTTGCCACCCTTAAGTTTGTCGATGATTGGCTCCGCTATACGGTCATTGCTGGCACATCGCCGATTTTCTTCCAGCCGATTCCTGACCATGCGCAAGGGCGCATTCAAGAATGGGTCAGAGGCATCGCCGAACCGATATCAATGGGCATTACAGGCGGCTCTATTTTGATCTCAATCTGGCTTTGTCAACGCTGGGTGCCAGGGCCTGAAGAAGCCGTGCAGTTTTGGCAAAATCGCGTCTTTATTGGTGAGATTGTGATTGCGGCAGGCATCTGGCTCGCGGCTGTGGTGTTGCTGCGATCGCGCTATTTAAACCTATTGGTATTGAGTGCTGAGAATGGCCAGCTCACACTATCAGCCAATGACTTAGACTCGCGAACCTTTCGGAGGGCTGTAATTGAGGCTCTAGAGCAAGAGGGCAACCAGGGAGATAAACGACAGTATATTCAGCTTTTAGCCAGCATTGATCCAAAGGGGGCGGCGGGTGTTCTTGCGTCATTGCTGCATCGACTCTCCCCTGCGTTGCAGCGACAAAGCCTGAAAGTGATGCTGGAGTACCCAAATCGGGACTCATTCCCCCATGTGCAATCGCTCCTGGAAGAAGAGAAGGCTCCGCCCGATATCTTTGCAATGGCATTGCGCTACATCTGGCTGTCAGAAGGGGAGCACTCTATTGATGAACTCCGTCCTTATCTGAGTGGAGACGTTGATGCAGCAATTCGCGGCACGGCAGCCGCCTTGATGCTGCAAAAGGGCAACACTCGCGAAAAAGCCGAAGCCACAAACGTTTTACGCCGCATGTTGACCAACCAATCTCAGGAGCGAGAACGGCTGATGGGCTGCCGTGCCCTTGAAAATGCGGTTTACCTGCAAGCCCTACGACTCTATATTCCCTCGTTGCTCAAAGACCCGTCACTGCGGGTGCGGTGCGCCGTGCTAGAGGCGATCGCCAGTACTCGCCTAGAAGAATATTATCCTTCGATTGTCCGAGCGCTTTACTATAGCTCGACCCGTGACGCGGCAGTGCAGGCATTAGCTCGTCTTGGCTCAGAAGCGATACCCATGCTCATCGATTTAGCCGAAGATTCTCATCGACCTCAGGTGGTGCGAGCCTCGGCATGGGTTGCCACAAGCTCGATCGGCACTGAAGAATCCCTTGATGTTTTGGTCAATCACTTAATGTCATCTTGGGGCGCAGATCGTCGCAGCTTGTTGCGGATTTTGCTCAATGCTGACGATGAAGATGGCATTGATGCGGTGGCTGAAGCTCTCGGGCGACGAGGAGTCGAAGATCTAATTGACCAAGAGCTGTCTTTGATCGGCCAAGCTTATGCGGCACTGGCAGATATCACTCCAGCCCAAGAGGTGACCCAAGAAATGGGGCTGCTGCGGCGAACTCTGCGCTACCAGCAGCAAGATGCAATCGATCGCCTCTTTTTGCTGATGCGATTTCTCTATCCGTCTTCAACGATCCAGGCCGCATCATTCAATATCAAGGCAGAATCGTCAGACAGCGTCGCACGGGGCCTTGAAATTCTCGATAACACGATTGATTTACCTAAAAAGCAAATCGTGCTGAATATTCTAGACCCACAATTATCAGATCTTGAGAAACTCCAACTCTTGAGTGACATTGTCAGCTATCAGCCCATGTCGCCCAGCCGCCGACTGCGGTATTTGCTCGACTTGAGGCAGTTTCTTTCCGATTGGACGATCGCCTGCTGCTTCCATCTGGCTCGGCGATCGCGCTGGAGCGTGACGATAGACCATGTTTTGGCCGGGTTGCATCACGAAGTAAACTTCGTCCGAGAAGCGGCACTGATGTATTTGTATACGGCCTCTCCCAACGTACTCGCTGATTTACTGCCCATCTTGAAGCATGATCCTGATCCGGCGATCGCACTACAGGTAGACGATATGCAGGCGATGCTGAAAGCCAGTGGAATCAGCAACATAAATCCCTCAGGGTCAACGGGCACCAATGGGCGATCGCACAACCCCTCACCGTCCTGATACTCACCGTCCTGATACTCACCGTCCTGACATTCACCGTCCTGATACTTACCGTCCTAACGTTGAAGCGGTGGGCGCAAGTGGAGTCAAGTGAACGCCAGCCCGATCGAGAATTTTGGGAATCAAGTCTTCTCGGCGCACGGCCATCATGTGAACGCCGTGGCAGAGTTCGCGAGCCATCTTGACCTGCTCTGCCGCAATCAAAATCCCCTCCTGTAAGGGATGTTCAGCCTTTTCAAGTCGCTCAATAATCGCCTCTGGAATCTGCACCCCAGGCACGCAGCGGTTGATAAATCGGGCGTTTTTGGCTGATTTCAACAGAAAAATTCCTGCTAAAATCGGGCGATCGCACCCTGCCGCCACCTGATCCATAAACTTCGATAATCGGTCAAAATCTGAGATCAGCTGGCTCTGAAAAAACTGTGCCCCTGCTTCTACTTTGCGCTCAAACCGTCGCTGTAGCCCAGACCAGCTCGGACTTTGAGGATCAACGGCAGCTCCTGCAAATAATTCTGTGGCTCCATCAGTCAGCGGCTTTTGATTCCAGTCTAAACCGTGATTCATCTGACCGATGAGCTGTAGTAATCGAATAGACTCTAAGTCGTATACGCTTTTGGCCTCAGGATGATCCCCCGCTTTGACCGGGTCACCCGTCAGCGCCAGCACATTACGCAGGCCCAACGCCTGGGCTCCCATCAAATCAGCTTGTAACCCAATGCGGTTGCGATCGCGGCAGGCTAGCTGATAAATCGGCTCAATCCCCTGCTGTTGCAAAATGACCGAAGCCGCCAGAGATGACATTCTTAAAACGGCGCGGCTCCCATCAGTCACATTGATCGCATGAACGCGATCGCGCAAGAGCGTCGCCATTTTAATCATGTGTGCCGGATTACCACCTTTGGGCGGCATCACCTCTGCTGTGACCAAAAAGTCTCCCCGTCGAACAGCGTCACGCAATCGAGAATTAGGCTGAGAGGATGAGTTAGACATGGATTGAGAAGCAGAATCTGCAACTGGGTGCATGGGCAGCGTCAAAGGTAATTTGAATGCGGGTAAATCGCAGGACATCAATGCAAGCGCAGACTGATGGCTATTCATGACAGCGTAGAGGCAGCTTCAGGTCAGTGACCCAGATGAGTCGTCTCAAGACCTGACATCAAAAAACTGAATAAAGACTGAATATTGTGTCCTTCCATCATGCACCATTGAGGAACCCAAATCTGAGCGACCCCGTGAGAAGTGATGTGCAGCTCAACCCTTAGAGGGGCTGAGAATAACCCATGGCTTGCTTGACGCGGCTCAGGGTTTGATTGGCGATCGCCGCTGCTTTCTCATTTCCATCCCGCAAGACCGATTCCAGGACAGTTTTGTCGCGAGTGATGTCGTCATAGCGTTCTTGAATCGGCTTGAGCGCTGCGATGATTGTGTCCGTCAGCAAGGGCTTAAACTGCCCCCAGCCCATGCCTTCACATTCCTGAGCCACGGCTTCTTTTGTCTGATTTGACAGAAGCATGTAAAGCGTCAGCAAATTGTTACATTCTGGGCGATCGGGGTTATCAAACTCTAACCCCCGGACGGGATCGGTTTTACACTTCTTGAGTTTCTTCTGAATCAGATCAGGCGGGTCGAGTAAATTGATGCGGCTGAGTTCTGACGGGTCAGACTTCGACATCTTGCGAGTCCCATCCGTTAGGCTCATGACTCGTGCTCCCGCCGAACGAATCATCGGCTCTGGCATTTTAAGAACCGGATTTTCGGGCGTCCCAAATTGATGATTAACGCGCACAGCAATATCGCGTGTCAGTTCTAAATGCTGTTTCTGATCTTCGCCTACGGGCACCTTGTCAGGGTCATAGAGCAAAATATCAGCCGCCTGTAGTGCCGGATAGCACAGCAACCCCGCCCCTACGTTTTCACCCTGGCGCACCGCTTTTTCCTTAAACTGCACCATGTCTTGCAGCCAGTTTAGGGGGGTAATGCAGGTTAGCAGCCAGCCCAGCTCGCTATGGGCCGGAATGTGAGACTGCACAAAAATCGTGGAGCCTTGCTCGGCATTAATGCCACAGGCGAGGTAGATTGCGGCTGTCTTGTACGTATTTGCTGCCAGCACGGTTTTGTCGTGGGGCACCGTGATGGCGTGCAGATCTGCCATGAACAAGAAACTTTCATAATCCTTCTGCATCTCAACCCAATTTCGCAGCGCTCCCAAATAGTTGCCTAGATGAAGCTCGCCCGTGGGTTGAATGCCAGATAGAATTCGCTGTTTTGCCATAACTGTCAGCCTATTGCTCCTCGATGCATAGCGTACAACTCTCGCGGCCTCACTTGGAGAATCCTGAGCTTGTGCTTTAATAGAGTTAACGATGATTTAAGAATTGTAACAAGATATCTGTATCCAAAAATTTTTGTGTCCAAAGATTACTGGGGAACAGAGATCAGCACTATATGCGGGTTGCAGCTCAACGATCGTTCACGGGTTTAAACGGGTTTAATTCAACACGCTCACTTCCTGTCGTTACTAATGATTCTGAGTACTCCTTATGACTTATCTCAAAAGCCAATCTAAAGAGCGCGATCGCCTCCATCAGATGAAGCAGTGCCTATCTCTTGCCCAAGATGTATCGACTCACGCCAAGGCAAAAGAAAGTTACCGCCATTTGCGCGATCGCCTCGCCGATGATACTCCAGAAGCCGCTGAGTTGATGGATTTATTGTGGACGGAGATATTGTCGAGTCGCCGCTCAGCCATGTTTTGGGAAGAACTCTGCAACGTTGAGAAAAAACTAACCGATCGCATGGCTGAAAACAACATGCAGCTTCGGCAAAACTATATCCGTCTAGTGCAAGAGCAATAAGTCGTAAAAACGGCATTGGAGATAAAAAGCTGGCTGTTACAGCACGATTTATTGGGGTTGATCTAGGCTGGACATCGGGTGCAACGGGGTTATCGTGCTTAGTCTGGGATGGCGAGGTTCTGCGAATTCAAGCCGTAACCTGCCAGTTGGCGATCGCCGATATTTTTGAATGGATTCAGAATCAGCTGGGTAGCGAGGCCGAAACTGTTGCTGCCGTTATCGCGGTAGATGCTCCAACCATCATCCCGAATGAAACAGGGATGAGACTACCCGATCGCCTTGCCCATAAGCACTTTCGTCAATACCATGCAGGGTGCTATCCGGCCAACCTGGGGAGACCCTTTGCCTCCCGAACCTTAGAATTTGGGCAGCGTCTTGAAGAGATGGGATTTTTGCATCAGCCGGAGCTAAACGTCTCCCAATCACCGGGGCGCTACCAGCTTGAGGTCTTTCCTCACGCGGCGATGATTCATCTATTTCAGCTTGCCCGAATTCTGAAATACAAGAAAGGGCGACTTGCCGAGCGCCGCACTGAATTACTGCGATTACGTGACTTGATGCGATCGCACTTACCTCATCTAACGCCAGCCCTGCGGTTACCGACTCCACGCCATACTCAGGGCGTTGCGACTTCTGGCGAAATTGATCTACCTGATATTCCTACGGGAGGCCGAGCCCTAAAAGCTGCGGAAGACCAGCTCGACAGCATTATCTGTGCCTATGTCGCAGCCCACTGGTGGTATTGGGGGCAGGCCAAAAATTGGACTTTGGGCGATCGCACGACCGGATATATCGTTATCCCCACTCCTTTCGGACGTTTAGGCCCCCATCTCGCCCCCTAACTGGTGCGCACTCTCCTCATCATTCATTTCCTCGTTATTTAAGAGAGTCAGGACTTACGCACAACTCGCCTAAACCTGAATAAACTCGTTGAAAGGGCGGGCGCGGCGCGCCCACCCTTTCAACAAAATGCGTAAGTCCTGAGAGTGTCACTGGTCTTCTGGCGACTTGTGGCACTTGTCCAAGTGTGGCGAATCTCGCGATATTTTTAATACTCATGAAATATTAAGAAAATGAGAAAATTCTTCCTTTTAGTTGTGATAGGAAAAATTGACAAAATCCAGAGATGAACCAAAAGTTTTGTGTGCAGCTTTGCAGTCAAGCCTTCTTGTAGTGGGTATTCTGGATCAATAAACTTGCTTAGCAATAGACAAACTTATCCACCCAGAGGTATTTCCAATGCCTCTCAGAAATGTTACATTGATTTACATAGATGACGTAAATGCCATATTCGTTTCGATTTCAGTCCAGTCAACGCTGCCATTGAAAAAGAAGGCGAGGCTATGAACGTATGGCTATGGCAATTTACACGGCTAGTTTTGTGAATAACTTAAGAAACTGCCTGAATATTTTCGGTACTCTTCTCCCAAAAATGAGTTAGCCCAAAGGCAGCAAGGCTCATCAGAAATTTATCTGGTGCTCACTGGTTTTAGTTTTTCGACCCGGCCTCAGCTAATGATTCGCACCTCGTACTGAATGATAAAGATATGCAGCTTGCTCCTAAGACTTGAGTGTTAAGCAACGAATTTTGAGCATTGACTTTGAGCATTAATTGAGGCGCGATTTAGCAAGATGAGTGAATATCTGTTAGTTCCACTCCCTTTTCCCTGCATTAAGTAAATCCACGGCAATTGATCCGCAGCAATTGTCATTGAAACGGTTGTCACTGAAACATCGCTCTACAGCACTGTAACGAATATGAAGACTGCACAAGTTTCCTCTTCAACAGATCTCGTTCGCTCTTACCTGAGGGAAATCGGACGGGTGCCACTGTTAACCCACGAGCAAGAAGTCATCTACGGCA
>JBARXP010000033.1:0-14150 GCA_049647405.1 Elainellaceae cyanobacterium
GCAAAGCTGGGAATATATTTTGGAACTCGCCCTGTCTCAGCAAAGCGACGCGACTGCGCTGAGAGAAGCTCTAAGTCTGCCAGCGTCATTCGTCCCAGTCGAGATGCAAAAACATTCACAATGAAACCACAGATGAGTCAAGCGTAAGCGAAAATATGGGACTGACTTAGCATAGATCACCTAGAAGAAATTGACACCTGACCCAGGCTCACCCGTGACGTGGAGTGCTTAGCAAGTCGTAGAAACCCTTGAATGGAAGACTGACAACACCTTGTCCGGTGGCAGTGATAGACGCATCGCGGCTTCTCTTAAGATACACAAGAACAACCTGCCTATGCGGGTTGGAGACAGTCGGCGGAGGCCGATCTTGCAAGACTAGGCGTGGTTTTATCGCTACAGCCAGCCTTCAAATCTTTTGTTATTCAATCAGGATTCAGGCTCAGGCGTGACCCAGCGGACATCGTTAAACACAGGGCGGTTGAATGGCCCGATGGTGAAGCCTTCGAGCTGGCTCTGGGATGCGTAAGTCCACAGCCAGCCAGGGCTGTACACCGGAATCACGACTGCATTTTGTAAGAGATACGCCTGCACTGCGCGAATCGAAATCAGCCGCTCCTTTGAATCGACGATCATGCGGGTGTCTTCGAGCAGGGCATCAAGCTCTGGCGACCGATAGCCGCCATAGGCACCGGGTGAATGCCACAGGGCATGTAAGATGTCGGCGTCATACCAAGCCCAGCCCATCAAATCAAAGCTGCCTTCGCCACTTGTCTTTTCGTTTTCAAGCTGCACCCGAGCATTCAGAGTGCGAATATCCATCACATCCAGGTCAGCCTCGATTCCCACAGCAGCGAGCTGAAAGCGCAGCACGTCGAGCAGATCTTCACGGCGATCGCCCACCCAGCTAATCAGATTTACCTTCATTGGGTTGGCGAGACTGTACCCCATCTCTGCCAAAAGCTCACGCGCCTTGTCGGGATCATAATCATAGTCGTAGCGATCGCACCAATCAGGGTCATGGCCAGCCACCCCTGCCGCAATGGGACAGCGCTCTCTCTGCACCACATCGCCAAACACAGATGCGATCGCCCCATCTAAGTCGAGGGCATAGGCAACGGCCTGACGTGCCCGCACATCGTCGAAGGGCGGTCGAGAAACGGTGAATTGCAGAAACAAGCTCTGCCCCGTATTTTTTGCTAAGTGAACCTGGAGTTCACGATTTTGGCGAACGTCGTCGAGGCTGTCTAAAGGAAGGTCAGTAATGAGGTGCGCCTCGTGCCACCGCAGATCAGAGAGGCGTGAGTAATCATCATCATTAGGGCGAATCACGAGCTGTTCGAGATAGGGCGCACCCGGATTTTTCACCGGACGCCCATAGTTGACGTAGTCTGAGTTGCGCTGTAGCACCAATTCTTCCCCAGGAGTCCAGCGGTGGACTTGCCATGGCCCCGTGCCGACCGCAACGTTGAGTCTGTCTTCGGGGTCAGGGTCTGGGGTGGTGTCGCACATCATGCTGGCATAGGGGTCAGCCATAAAGGGTAGAAACGCCCCAAATGGCTCAGAAAACTGAAGCTTGACCTGGAGCGGATCGACGACATCGACCTGGGCGATCGCCCCCCAATTGGCGCGGGTCAAACTAGGACGGTCAGGATCAATCGCCTGGTCGATGGTGTATTTCACATCATTGGCATCAAACACTGTGCCATCGTGGCAGCGAATGCCGTCATTGAGCCAGAAAGTGACGGTTAGGCCGTCAGGTGCCGGTTGCCAATCGCGTGCAAGGTTAGGGCGAATATTGCCCTCCATATCAAACGCCAGCAGCGTGTCGTAAATTTGGTCGAGCACCTGCCAAGAAAGAATCTGCGTTGTGCGGTGAGGGTGTAGGGTGTCAACATCACCGGGGCGCAGCCAAACCACCTGAGTTAGCTCTGCCGGGTTAAAGCTCGACTCTAAGGGCGGAGGTGCAGTGGAGCTACAGGCCGTCGCGATAGCGGTAACGACCATGAGCAGTAAGGCCAACACCCGCAATCGAATGCGGCGACTCCAGCGGGTGAGGAGTACGGTTGAGAATGGCGATCGCCCATTGAGCAACCGTGAGTAGACTAGCAAACCCGGAATCGTGACGATGCACAGAACCATCCAACTTTCTCAACTTCTAGCTCAAAATTAGGCACAGCACATCTGCTTGAGTGAGACAGCCGCTACCCAACTTTCCGACCCAAGTCATCCCTTATCCGGATAAGGGCTTGAGCTGTTGAGACATCCGCTCAAGTGCGGTTCAATCGCCATCAAATACCAAAAGACCGACGATGCGGCAAAACATCCTCGGTCTTCAGATTCGGTCTTCAAGTTTTATCGCTGTCGTCAGCTTATTTAGGACATAGACAGCTTTGTGGACGCGCGCCCACAAAACTGTCCTAATGCTAAGGGCTGTAGCGATATCTCGAAGTCTCGAACTTAACCGCTGAAACGAGAGCCGAAACTTAAGCCTCGCGCCTCAACGCCGCTTCTACTCGGCCAAACTCGACCTCTAGCCGATTCTTCAACTTGTCAGGCACAGGACGATTGGGATAAGAGCTGTAATGCCCTGCTAAAGAATTGAGTGCGGTGCGCATGGTGGTGAAAGAACTCAACCGATCAACGGAAGAGTTGCGGCGGTAGAGCGCTGAAAAATCATTAATATTTTGACGCGCAAGAGCCTGAGCCTCAGCCTTCTCAGGTGCATCGTCAGGCAAACTAATTGCTGTTCTGAGGTGATCGATAACCGTCAACGTGTCTTCTCGATAGTCGCCAGAAAGGCCAGAGGGGGTAGTGGAAGAGCAGCCCGTCAGACCCACTACACAGACGAGAAGGAGTGCAAAAATACCCGAAACAAATCTTTTCATATACCCTCAATGTGTAAACGAACAGCGCATAGTGAACTGCTGCACGACTCAACGATTCGCCATTAATCGAATAATCGGCGGGCGATCGCCATTCAGCCGCTAGCAATTCTCATTACCTTGGATTCACGAGTCAGGATTAATCCAAATCTCGTCAAATTGCATTAATTTTATCGTGATTTGGACACAGGCTAAAGAAGGGTATCGCTGAACACGGTTTACGACGGGTGTAATTTCGATTTTTCAGCAAATGATCATGCCCCACTTTAGTCATGATTCTGATGTGCCTTCTGCCTCTCTGATCTCGTCGAGGGCAGCCTGCCGTTTTCTTTCACTCAGCTTTAAGAGAATATCGGCATGAACATCGCGGGTCAGCGGATAGAAATACACCAGCACGAGGCCAATCAACAAACATAGAGTTGGCAAAGGCCCGATCGCCACCCGAATCGCCAGCAGCGCTGAGTCGGGTTGAGGCGGCGGCGGTTCTCCAGGAATCGCCGAGACAAATCCAGCAATTTCTAACGCCTGTCCAACTAAGAAAATGCCCAAAGCCAGCCCAATTTTCTGAAGCAGCGTCATAAAGGAATAAAAGATACCCTCACGGCGCTGCCCGGTTCTCAGTTCATCGAGTTCGATCACATCAGGCAGCATCGACCACGGCACCACATAGGCCGTCGCCACGCCAAAACTAGCGGCTAGCGCCAAGACATACAGCAGCGTAGTTTGTCCGGGCTGAATAAAAAATAGACTGCTTTGAATCCCGATCCACAACACCATACCCAGGCCATAAAGCCCCCGCTTGCCTAACTTTTGGCTAATGGCACTACACACAAACAGTAACGGAATAGCGGCTCCCTGCACCGCCAGAGCCACCAGGAAGAAGGAGTCGAGCTGCATCCAATTTACAACGAAAAAAGGAATGATCGTCGCGGTCACCTGCAAGGCCAGCCAGGAGGTGAGATAAATGCCAATGACGAAAAGATAGGGGCGATTGCCCAGTAAAATTTTGACCTGCTGCTTAAACGGCATGGAGGAGTTTGAATCATCTTCGACTTGGAGGGCGGCTTCTCCAGTTTTCACCTTTGAACGCGTGCCCCAAACACACCAGTAAATAGGGAAAACGCTAATAGTGGCGCAGATTACGCCTAAGACAAAAAATTGTCTTCTTGGATCATCTGGAATCACCTGAGCCATCACCGCTCCCAGCACGAGTCCCAAGATTGCCCCCGTGAGAGAAAACGCCAGTCGAAAGCTATTGAGACTGGTGCGCTCGTCGTAGTTTTGAGTCAGCTCAGGGGTCATGGCCGCGTAGGGCAGATTCACCGTGGTGTAGGTCGTGAAAAAGAGAATCGAGACGACGAGATAGTAGGCAAATTTTAGATTTTCAGGGGTTTCAGCTCCAGGCACAACCCACAGCAGCGTAAAGCTAAGGCCAAAGGGAATCGAGCCCGCCAGCATCCAGATATGGCGTCGCCCCCAGCGTGAACGGGTGCGATCGCTCAAAAAGCCCACTAACGGGTCATTGATCGCATCCCAAATTTTTCCAACCACCAAAATCAGACTGGCCTTTCCAGGGCTCAATCCCGCTACATTTGTCAAAAAAGCCAGAAATGAAAACACGACCAAGTTAGCGGTTAGACCCGTGCCCATATCGCCCGCGCCAAAGGCCAGCTTATTCGCCAAGCTCAGTCGCCTTGGGGCGATCGCCTCAGATGAGAGAGGGGATGAAGTCATAGATTTTGGTTCACCACAAACGTTATTTTGATTTTCCAAGATTTATGCCCATTGTGGACAAAATCCTGCGTTAGAAGCCTGTTACGAGTTGTATGATGCTTGTCATTGCGCGCCGTGATGTGGGCTATTTCATCACCCACAACTCGCGAACATAGCCCCAACACTTGTCATACTTTCCCGTCATAATTTTTTCCCGTAACAACTTTCCAGTAGAGTAAGCCGTCATGTCCGATCTTTATGTGTCTTGGGCAGATTACCACACCAAAATTGAACAACTGGCAGGCCAAATTTTTCAGTCTGAATGGATGTTCAACCAAATCGTTTGCATCGCCAAAGGAGGACTTCGCATTGGCGATACGATTGCGCGTATTTACGATCTGCCCCTCGCCATTATGGCGACTTCGTCTTACGGCGGCCCCAACAATCAAGTCCGAGGCTCTTTAACTTTCTCCCGAGACTTGGCGATGACTACGGCTAACGTGGGAAGCCGCGTGTTGCTGGTAGACGACCTAGCCGACTCTGGCGTGACCTTGAAGCGGTCGGTCGATTGGCTCCACTCTCACTATGGGTTCTACATCGAAGAAGTGCGCACAGCTGTGCTGTGGTACAAGGGCTGCTCCGTCATGGAGCCAGACTACTACGTCGATTTTTTGCCAGATAATCCTTGGATTCATCAGCCGTTTGAAAAATATGAAACGATGGAACCTGCCGAACTAGCGACCTTAGTCAAACCAGACTGAATCTTCTAGTCAGCAATTCTCAGTATGGCTGTGCCACAACGCCCAAGACTGAAGCGCGAGGGGTAAAAAAGTCCTGGAGAGTCTACGAAGCGATGGGTCTTAGCTTCAGCGGGGTCTTCGCTGATTTGCCCACACGTTTAGTCGCGGGCGTGCAAGGAGCTGAGCCAGATGGCTGATTTGCCATGTTGAGAATTGCTGGAATTTAGGCGCAGATTCTTTATCTGAGCTGCACGTTATCCCAATTGCAGCGAGATGGGGCTAGCCGGATGACTGCGAGGCATCAGCAAGCAGCCGACATTGCCAACGCAAGCAGGGTGTTCGCACTACACTTCTCGCTACATTTATTGAGGAATTCGCATTGATTAAGCTGCTCTAGAACATTAAGCTGCTCCCGATTGCTCGGGCTTCGAGCCATGCTAAGGCATCACACGGCAATGGCTGAGTCTGCTGTGAATGGAGCAGTGGCATCGTCAGCGCTCCACATTCCTCCATCTAATGCGATCTGCTCAATAATGCTTGCGAGTCGTAAGGCTTTTAAGGCTTGCTCACCCCCGACTGAGGGCTGATCACCCCCTCTAACACAACTGACAAAGTGCTCTAACTCAGCGTGTAGGGGTTCTATGTTGCTGGTGTAGACCTTTTCAATCAAACTATCTTGGCGGTACAAAACCTGGCCATAGTCGGTAGAACAATCTGCCGTAGTCTGACGATGAATCAAGATATCGTTGTTGAGAAAATCAGCTTCTGTCAGAGAATTCTGGCAGTGGGCGGCAATGCGACGAATCTTACGGTGGGTGACCTTACTGGCTGTGAGCGTTGCAACAATGCCGTTGGCAAATCCCAATGTCGCCGTGACGTAATCTAGATGCCCTGGATGAGATGCGCAGCTGCCGCTAGCCGTGAGTTTTGAAACCGATGAGCCTGCTAATTCTAGTAGAAGGTCGATGTCGTGAATCATTAAGTCAAGTACTACCGAGACATCGTTTGCCCGTGAGGAGTAGGGGCTCATGCGATGAGCTTCCAATGCAAGGAGTTCTTCTGTTTTGAGAACTTTACTGAGTTCTTGAAAGGCTGGGTTGAAGCGCTCGATATGACCGACTTGTAGAATGCAGTGAGCTTGAGCAGCGGCGTTGACTAGCGATTCTGCTTCCGCAATGCTGGCAGCAATGGGCTTTTCAATCAACACATGTACGCCTGCTTCAAGGCATGCCATGCCGACATCGTAGTGGAGTTTTGTCGGAACAGCCACGCAAACTGCATCAACATGAGCGAGGAGAGCTTTGTAGTCTTCAAAGAAGCGAACTTGATATTTGCCTGCGATGTCTAGTCCCCGTTCGACGTTGACATCTGCAACCCCAACAAATTCAACATCTTTCAGCAATCCCAAGATACGGGTGTGATGCTGACCCATGTTGCCGACCCCAATGATGCCCACTCGAATGACTTCGGTAGATCCGCGATGTGGGTGAGCCTGTTCTTGGGTTGTTTTTAAGAAAGATCCTTGCACTCCTCGCTGCCTCCTCGATTGCAGAATCTCAACCGCAGAGCTTTGGATGATAGACTCTATGTCGTTAGCGGTGAGCTATGCTCCTGGCATCACAGATACTATCACGGTTAGCTTCTCTGTAAAGTTTTTCAACATTGCTGATACTTATGCCGCTAGGCTTGGGAGAGGTCTAATCTCAGCTCGAATGTCAGATTGAGAAGTATTGGCTCTGATTTGATTTTGCGAGGAGTTGGCTGAATCGGGACGCTCTGTGTGTCAGTGCTTACTTCGTCTATGCTGAAAGTGGGTGTCGTTGATAAGTCGCGATCGCCACATCACCGCTGATGATCCAAATCTTTCACCATAATTTTGCACCATTAAGAGCGACAACGTTTAGTAAACAAAAACATAGACTTATACTAGTTAAGGCGATCGCCCTTTTCCGTTTTTGCTGAAATTTGGCTTAAGTTAGTAAAAGAGAAGGGTCACCATTTCGATTGCTGTTTAGCCTCAATAGTCAATATTTTTAAGGATCTTAAGTTAAAGATTCCAAAGATTTTAAATAAAAGATTTCAAATACTTACTTCTGGCTTCGTCGATTAGCTTGGTCATTCACCTATGTCTCTGACAATTCTCGTGGCTGACGATGACCTTGGAACTCGGCTGGCGATCGCAGACTTCCTGGAACTCGCTGGATATTTTGTGATAACGGCTGAAGATGGTCGAGTCGCTCTAGATCAAGTGAAGCAGTCGCAGCCACATTTGCTCATCACTGATATCACGATGCCTCGCATGAATGGCTATGAGCTGGTGCAAGAGGTGCGTCGGCAGCCTGCGTTTCGGCTGTTGCCCGTGATTTTTTTGACAGAACGCACGGATATGGAAGAGCGAATTCGAGGGTATCAGGTAGGCTGTGATATCTACCTCCCTAAACCCTTCGCCTTAGAAGAGTTAGGAGCCGTAGTTCGGAATCTATTGGAGCGATCGCAACTGGTTCAGTCAGAGTGGCGCGTTCTTCTCCAAGAGGCTAACGCACCACAGTCTGCTAGCCCGGTTTCTCAAGCTTCTGCCATCACCGTCAATACGTTGGACTTGACCCCTAGAGAGAAAGAGGTGCTGGCATTTCTCTCTGAAGGGCTATCAAATGCTCAGATTGGCCATCAGCTGCATCTGAGCCCTCGCACGATCGAAAAATATGTCAGCAGCTTGCTCCGCAAAACAGAAACGACCAATCGAGCCGAACTTGTTCGTTTTACACTCCAGAATCACCTGGTCGATTAGCGGTGCGACTTGGCTGCATCAACGGGGCATGGGGACTCTCGGTGTAGTGTCTTCCTGAACGGTTACTCTTTGAACGGCTTCTCCCTGAACGGCCAGCTCTTTGAATGTGTCGGGAGACTTTATAGTGGGCAGCAATGTTGGGCAGCGCTCTAATTTAGGCTATCTATATGGGTAAAGTAGTCTATTTGTACTAAAATTGTTTTAGTGAGGCGGCGATCGCCCTCGGATCATCCTTCTCGCATCTTCTGTGATACTCATATCGATGTGATTCTCATGCCGATGTGATGATAATGCCGAGACTATCGCACCAGTGTGCTTCTGCTGTTTTGGGTTGGCTTGCTTTATGAGACGCGTTGCTTCGAAACAATCTCCTTTGCTGATGTTAGGAGCTATTTTGCTTTGCTTTCAAATTCCGGGCCTGCTGCCATCTATGATCTCGGTGCCGGGTTGGCAGCCCAAATCGGAATCTGGGCGCGGCGGTGTTCTAGCTCCGGCCTCAGATTCTAGGGCGATCGCCTCGAATGAGCCTATTCCTGTTTCTGATGAACCGCTGACTTTGGTTTCTCCTTCTAAATCAGAGAGAGAATCTGAGACGGATGGCTCACTTGACTTTGGGCTCACCATTCGACAGTCTTTAAATCGCCTCAATCCGATTAATTTGCTGCGGCCTCAACGCTCAACTTACTCTCATGGAAATTACGACTTAGAAGCTCTGTTTGTGGGAGGCAGCGATTCGCTCGTCGCCAAAGCAGTGGGAGGAGCCGAAGGAACTCGCCGACCCAACGGCAGCTACACGTCGGCCTATAAAGGACACACCGATCCTGGCAATGGGGTTTGGAATCTAGGAACATTTTCTTACCAGCATGGCGCTAACTCTCCCGAAGAGGCCGATCGCAAGCAACTCCAACGACTGCGCCAACAGGTCAATGCAATTCAGCACAGAGCTGAACGGGCAGGCATTACCTTAGGGTTGACTGAGGTGATGAATGGGATTGATTTGGCGAATCAATCTCCTCTCGCGGCACTGGGCGAACCGGGCTATGCCGAATGGATGGCGGAAGCCTATCGTCAAGGACTGCGCGGAGAAGAAGCCATTTTGTGGGCACGGGTCATGGGCTACTGGGATGTCAGCCGCGATCGCTGGAATGCTCCTGGATTGGGCAATACAGAACCGTTGATTCGGCGCGATCAGGCCCGCCGGATGGAGGCGATCGCCTTGGCGATCGCGGCTCATGACAGTGGCGGTGATGTCGTGGGTTCTTCGTCTTTGGCTGAGACTGAAGAGTCATCTCAACGTCCCAAGTCTGAGAGTCCGTTAGAGAGCGGCTCTGATCGTGCCCTTTCTTCATCGTTATCAGGGGAGCATTTGTCAGATAGTTATGCGTCAGACAATTATGCGTCAGACGATCATTCATCATCTAAGGATGAATCTCAAGCGAGTGGGGTTCTAGATTTCTTTTAACAGAACGGCTCATTCTCCTTCAGTCTCAGCCAGTGCGCTGATGCCGTCAGCCCAATATCGCGGTGTGGAACACTGAGTCTTAGAACCTCAGCCGACATCTGTAAAGCAGCAGGTTTTTGTGTTACCTTGCCTCAGATTCAGCTTGCTTTAGAATTCAGCTCGCCTTAGATCCGATTGTCTTCTCAGCGATGGCTGTGAAGAGATTCAGCAAAGTGATTTAATTCGAGTGATGTCTTGTGGACGAGGCATCATGCATGGCTGTAGTCAGCTTATTTCAGGACAAAAATACTTATGTCCTGAGGCCACTGGCTGTAGCGATACAACGACATTAAGATGATCGAGTAAGTAGAGCCGTGAGGAAAGTCGATGGGGCAGCGTGTCGGAGTTGTGGGCGGAGGGCAATTGGCTTGGATGATGGGAAAAGCCGCCCGCGATCTGGGCATTGAGTTGGTGGTGCAAACGCCAAAGCTGACCGATCCGGCGGTGGCGGTGGCAACAGATACTGTTTTGGGTGCGATCGCCAATGCTGAGACCACGGCTCAACTGGCTCAGCATTGTGAGGTCATTACCTTTGAAAATGAGTTTGTTGACCTCGATGCTTTAAATCATCTTGCAGATCAGGGAGTCAAATTTGCCCCGCGATTGTCTGCGCTGGCTCCTCTCCTTGATAAGTACCATCAGCGACAGTTTTTTAAGGATCTGGGAGTCGCGACGCCAGAGTTTATGGCCTGGGGCGATCGCGCCTCAACAGACATTTCTCTGCCTTCCTCATTTGACTTTCCGGTGGTGCTAAAGGCTCGTCGTCACGGCTATGACGGCCAGGGCACTCATATTCTGCGATCGCCTGATGAATTTAAAGCGGTCTTAGCCCAGAATTCGGATGTCGATTGGCTGTTAGAAGCTTTTGTTCCGTTTGAGCGAGAGTTGGCGGTGATGGCGGCGCGCTTTGCTGATGGCACTGTCGTTGTTTACCCGGTCGTAGAAACTCAGCAAGAAAATCAGGTCTGCTGTCGAGTGATGATGCTACCTCATGTGGCCTCTGAGGTTGTGCAACAGGCTGAGGCGATCGCCCAGACTGTACTTAATACGCTAGACGTGATCGGGATTTTTGGATTTGAGTTTTTTCTGACTGCGGATGGCAGGGTGCTCGTCAATGAGATTGCCCCCCGCACTCACAATTCGGGGCATTACACGCTCGATGCCTGCGAAACGTCTCAGTTTGAGCAGCAGCTCCGCGCCGTCTGCGGATTGTCCCCCGGCTCCACCCAGATGCGCTGTCCAGGTGCTGTCATGGTGAACCTGCTAGGGTTTGAGATGAGCCAGTCTAACTATGAAAAACAGCGCATGGCTCTAGGGCAAATACCTCATGCTCATGTGTATTGGTATGGCAAAACGGAGTCTCGCCCAGGCCGCAAACTGGGGCATGTCACAGTTTTGCTCTATGGTGAAGATCCGGTACAAATACGGCAAAATGCAGATGCGATCGCCCAAAAAATTGAGTCAATTTGGTACGACAACCGTCTGAACTAGTTCATTGAAGCGAACTTTGCAGGTTCAGCCCTCCAGGCATTCAAGTTGTTTTCATTGTGTAGGAGTGAAAGTCGTGGTCGATCATTCATCTAATTCTGAGTCTCCTAAGCCCGAGGGCGATCGCTCTCTCTCACCCCAAAAAGAAAACTTTTTCTTTCCTCGTTCCCGCTATTACGGAGAATTCACCCCTCAGCAACTGGCCTTTAACGCCAATCTGCAGGAATTTGCTCAGCGCGTTGCTTTCATCTGCTCCCTTGAAACAGGGGGAAAACTCCCCAGCCTCGACGCCTATAAGCAAATCAAAGATCTGTGGAAAGATTTGAAGCGCTCAAAAAATGAACTCCTCGATCGCCCTAACCCGACTGATGTGGATCTGCCTCCAGAAGAGTAATTTCTCTGGTGTCAGAACTCTTAACATCATCTGATAGGTAAGACCACTTCTCCATGGTGCTTGCACGAGATTCTTTTAGACCCCAGACCCCAGACTAAGCCTCACTCAGATTCAGAAATGAGCGGGAAATGTCGAGAATCCGTTGAGCCGCCTGCCCATCTCCAAAGGGGTTAATGGCGGTTGCCATCTGCTGATAAGCTGCGTCATCAGTCAACAGGCGAGAGGTTTCAGAAAAAATCCGATCAGACTCTGTTCCGATCAGTTGAGCGGTGCCTGCGGCGATCGCCTCTGGTCTTTCTGTGGTGTCACGCAGCACCAAGACAGGTTTGCCCAAGCTCGGCGCTTCTTCCTGCAACCCGCCCGAATCGGTCAGCAGCAAATGACAGCGCTGAATTGCGCCCACGAGTTCACCATAATCCAGCGGTTCTGTTAGAAAAGCTCGCGGATGTTGCCCCAATTTTGCTTGGAGTGGCTCACGCACCGTGGGGTTGCGGTGCAGAGGGAGCAATAGTGCTGTGTCTGGAAACTTGTCTAATACCTTGAGAAACCCGTCCGCAATCGTCTGGAGAGGAAGCCCCCAATTTTCGCGGCGATGAACGGTTGCTAGCAGCACCCGATGGGCATCCCAGTCGAGCCCTGGTATGGGGCAAGCGGGCTGCCGTTCGGCCACAGACAACAAAGAATCAATCACGGTATTTCCCGTGTGATGAACGGCTCCAACAACTCCCGATTTGTGCAAATTATCTACTGCTGCCGGAGTTGGAGCAAAGTGAAGCTGAGCAATTTGCGAAATTAGCCGTCGGTTCGCTTCTTCTGGATAGGGGTTAAACAAGTCATGGGTGCGAAGTCCGGCCTCGACGTGACCGACCGGAATTTTTTGGTAGAAAGCGGCGATCGCCGCAGCAAAGGCCGTTGTGGTGTCGCCTTGCACCAGCACCAGATTGGGCACAGAGCTTTGAAACAGATGCTCTATGCCTTTCAAGCTGCGACTAGTGATATCGGTCAGGGTTTGCCGAGGCTGCATGATATCTAGATCGTCATCAGCCTCTAAATCAAATAGGTTCATCACCTGCGTCACCATTTCCCGATGCTGCCCCGTCAGCACAACGCGGGTATTCATTTCTGGGCATTTCTGAAAGGCTTGAATCACAGGCGCTAACTTAATCGCCTCTGGTCGGGTTCCTAGGATAATACAGACCTGGGATGATGACTCGGGCATGATGTTAACAGATACCGCTAGACACGACAGAACAGCTTGATTCTACAGAATTCTGCCTCGATCCTTACGCAGAAAATACTGAAATTCTAGAGAAATGATCCCGAAGACTCGCCTCCATCTGACTTCACTCGCATTTTTGAGAGCGCTGTCAAGCAGCCATACTCCAAAAACATAAAGCCAGGAAAGTCTTCATAAAACTGATGCTGAGGTGAAATATTTCGTTACTTTAATCGTCATGTCGCAATGTTTAAAGCTACATCTTTGAGATCACTCTATACAGAAACTCAAATTAATGCGTGCTCTTATTTGTCTTCTTATTAAAGATGACCAGAGAAAATACTGAAGTGAGTGTTACTTACTAGTAATAATTTTATAAAAAATTAATAATAATACTTTAAAACTTATTTTGATCCTCACACTCTATGTTTTTTGTGTTGTAGACGTAACGAATTCTAAACATCAATTTGCTCTAATACTGGACTCATTACTGGACTCATTAAAAGTAAAACTTTTTACTAAGAATGCAATCAATACTTTAAGACACAGAACGAGAATGATGCAGATACTCCTTGCTGCGTATGCGTTCCGAGATTTTGTCTAAAGATATCAAGGTATCTTAATCTTTGCTCCATTTGTCAGGAATATCTCTTACCTTAAAAACAGAGGTATTCTCATCGCAGTCATGTATCAACGTCATCTTAGGCATATTGAAATAAAGCTCGCAAACATCTCAAGAATATCTTCAAGCAATCATAGAAACCGCAAATGACTAGCTGTTAGGAACAAAAAAATGGATGTCAGTTATTTACTGAAGCTCTATGAAGCTGGGGAAAGAGAATTTGTCGGTGTTGACCTTCAAGGCGCAGATTTGAGCGGTGTGACCCTCATCGGCATCAATCTGACAGGCGCTAACTTAACAGGTGCGAATTTGCAGCGAGCGTTTCTTACTCGGGTGAATTTATCAGAGGCTTTTCTCAACTGGACGAACCTACAGTACGCTAAGCTCAGCGATGGTATTTTTGAAGATGCAGATTTAACCAAGGCCGATTTGCAAGGCGCTTTCCTCGTCAAGTCTGACCTGAAGTTGGCAAAACTCAGCGGCGCTAACCTGAGCCATAGCAATCTCAGAGGGGCAAGCCTAGAACGGGCAAACCTTTGCGGGGTCAATTTGCAAGGTGCAAATCTCAGAACCGCAAACCTCTCCCGTGCGAATCTAAACTGGGCCAACTTAAGCCGTGCTCGTCTCAGCGGCGCAAACTTGCAAGACACCTTCTTGTCTAACGTCAACTTTAACGGCGCATGCCTCAATGGCTTGAACTTGAGTGGCATCGACTTGAGTGGTGTTAATCTCAGTCAGGCTAAGCTCAGTGGAGCAAATCTAGAAGGCGCAAATCTGAGGGCAACGAATTTGTCTGCGGCTAAACT
>JBARXP010000034.1:0-2214 GCA_049647405.1 Elainellaceae cyanobacterium
CATTCCGTTCCTGGTGAAATACCACCAGTCGCTTGGCTTGGTCAAAGCCAAGCGCAAACGTCATCGACGTATTGCTGCTCAGTCACTTGACATCTGGACTGAAACCTTAACTTGACACCAATGGGCACTGCCATGCCCCTACTGCCATGACCCTGCTGCCATACCCTTCAGGCGAAAAATCCAAGATTGAGAACCCAAGATTGAGAACCCAAGATTGAGAATCCAAGATTGAGAATCTAAGCTTGAACAGTGTCAATTCATTCTTGTGTTGTGCGGCCTTAACTGTGCGGCTTTAATTGTGCAGCGTTACAAGATCAGTGGGTTGCCCCAAGTCACAAACGCCTTGCAGCAGCAAAGGGCAGACAATTGGCGATCGCGCCTTCTATTCGTGGCGCTGATGTCGTGGTGCTGATGTCATGTCGCGCGCTACCCACCTTGTGCTTGACTGACGACACATAAATATTTATGTGTTGTTTTGTATTCAATCAATTCACTCAGTAGATAAAACACCCCCCTCTCACAATCAAGTTAGAAGCGATCGAGCTACTGAACTAACTTGAACAACATTCGCAGAAAAACGCGACGATCTCCAACGCGTTAATCGCACTGCAATTTTTAGGGGTTTTATCATGAGTATTATCCAGCAGTCAATTGCGCGTGCCGATGCAGAGACCCGTTATCTCAGCATCGGAGAGATGGATCAGATTAAAGCCTTTTTAATGAGCGGCGATCGCCGCTTGCACCTCGTCAAAACGTTGACAGACAGCCGAGATTTCATTGTCAGGAAAGCAGCAAGTGAGCTGTTTCAAAGGCGTCCTAAACTGGTCTCAGCAGGGGGCAACGCCTACGGCGAGCAAATGACCGCAGTCTGCCTGCGCGATATGGATTACTACCTGCGTCTGGTGACTTACAGTGTCGCCACCGGAGAGCCAACCCCCATACAGGAAATCGGGGTTATTGGAGTCCGGCAGATGTATCAATCTCTGGGCACTCCTATCGACGCGGTAGCTGAGAGCGTCCGCAAGATGAAGACCATTGCAACGTTAATGCTGTCAGGAGAAGATGCTGACGAAGTCGGTGCTTATTTTGATTACTTGATTAACGCTCTTCAGTAATGGGTTCTCATGTTCAATCTTCCCACTTTGTTAATTCAACAGGACTTGCGCACAACTCACGTAAGCCTGAATAAAATCGTTGAAATGGTGGGCGCGTCGCGCCCACCATTTCAACAAAATGCGTAAGTTCTGTTCAAGATTGGATAACAGTGAGTTTTGAGTTTTGCCTGAGTGAATCATCCCTTCTGTCACCATGCTGAGTATGAAGGAGAATATTGACTTGACGGATTAGGTGATCTATCGACTTCACGCGCAACTTGAGAGCCATTAAAATTTGGCTCCCAAAAATTAATCCAGAGGGCGCACGAAAGGCTTATAGAAGACGCATAGAAAATGTAAGAAAATATATCTTCTGCTGTTGCTCAAGTGCCCTACTTTTTCATAGTTGTGCCGATCGATCTGACTGGCAATCTATCTCCTGTTATCAAGAGATGACAGCAGTTGATAACTAACTATCATCTGGCTGAGACGCAGGAATTTATGTGCATGTTAGATCGCATGATGCTAAATCAATCAATAGCTTGATCTCGAATACCTCATTTTTGGTAATCACTCTTGGTCTATAAAGCAATGGAAGATGTAAGAGTTCTTGTGGTGGATAACGACATCGATAGTCGATATCTGTGGACGGTTCTGTTGGGAGATTATGGCTTTAACGTGACAGCCTTCGCGTCTATTAAAGACGCACTCGCCTTTTTAAATGATTTTCACCCTGATATCTTAATCTGTGAAATTAGATTTTTAGGTGAAAGTGTTGAGCTTTTGATTGAGCGCGTTAAGCATATTGCAGCAGGTCATGGCAGAACGATTCCTATCATGGTCACCTCAACCTACTCTTTTGAAAATCTTGCTCAATATTTTCAGCATCTAATGACGGAAATTGAAGTTTATTTGCTCAAGCCTATTGATATTGATGATTTCATCGATATGGCTTTAAAGCTGCTACCTCTGCCGGAAAATTCTATCTATTTAAATCCGATCGAGGCCAGAAAAGTAGCATGTTGAACAAAATATAGGATGTAATACTCAGAGCGAACCAAAGCCATAGCGATCCTAATTGATCTGTGAGAGACGGGGCGGGGCCTGCCCGCCCCGTCTC
>JBARXP010000035.1:0-2460 GCA_049647405.1 Elainellaceae cyanobacterium
TGTTGCTTCTGACCTCAACCCTATGGCGATCGCACGACTATGGCTTCCTCTCCCCGCCTTCTCATCATTGGTCTAGACTGCATGGAGCCGTCTCTGGTTTTTGAGCAGTGGCGGCAAGATTTGCCCAACCTTTCGCGGCTGATGGAACTCGGCAGCTATGGCCGCATGGAGAGCAGCATTCCGGCGATTACTGTGCCAGCCTGGAGCTGCATGACCAGTGGCCGCGATCCCGGTGAGCTGGGCATCTATGGCTTTCGCAATCGCCGCAGCCGCAAATATGACAGCATGGCGATTTCTGACGGACGGGCGGTGAATGTGCCGCGCCTGTGGGATCTGTTGGGAGATGCGGGGTGGAAGGTTGCCGCGTTGAGCGTGCCCGGAACGTCGCCGCCCTACCCGGTGAATGGGTCGATGGTGTCGTGTTTTCTCACGCCCAACACCGAAGTTCCCTATACGCATCCGCCAGAGCTGGCCCATCAGATTATGGAGTGGATGCCGGACTTTATGCTAGATGTGCCGCATTTTCGGTCAGAAGATAAAGACCGCATTCTCGGCAACATCTACACCCTCTGCAATCAGCGCTTTACCCTAGCTGAAAAGCTGATTGACCAGGAGAATCCCGATTTCTTGATGCTGGTCGATATGGGCGTTGACCGCATTCACCACTCGTTTTGGAAACCGATGGACCCACGCCATCCCTTTTATGAACCGGGATCACCCCATGCCAACGCGATTCACGACTACTACTGCCATATCGATCGGCGGGTGGGAGAGTTGCTGAGTCGCTGTGATGACGAGACTGCCGTGCTGGTCGTGTCTGATCATGGAGCCCGTCCACTCATGGGGGGCATCTGTATTAATGAGTGGCTGATCGCCAATGGCTACCTGACGGTGAAAGAGATGCCCGACACCCCCACCTCGCTCGATCAGGTCGAGGTTGACTGGAGCCAAACCCAAGTCTGGGGCGCGGGAGGCTACTATGCCCGCATTTTTCTCAACGTCAAAGGGCGGGAGCCTCAAGGCTGCATTCCGATTGCGGAGTATGAGACGGTGCGATCGCGCCTCATCGAGCAGCTCGAAGCCCTCACCGACCCTGACGGCAACCCGCTCAATGTCAAAGCCCACAAACCCCAAGAGATTTATCAGCGAGTCCGGGGGGCAGCGCCCGATCTGCTGGTCTATTTCGACGACTTGGCATGGCGATCGGTCGGCAGCATCGGCATCGGCTCTTTCTACACTCGCGAAAATGACACAGGCCCCGACGACGCCAACCATGCGCCCTTTGGCCTGATGATTTTTCACGACCCGAAAAACCCCAAGCAGGGGCAGGTGCTCGAAGGGGCACAGCTCTACGACATCGTGCCAACGCTGCTCAATCGATACGGCATCGAGCCTCCCGCTGGGTTGAGGGGGAAGGTGCTGCCCGTTTAGCCCCAGTGTACTGAGAAGGGCGATCGCCCCTCCCAGGTAAGATGGGCAAAGGGCAACGCCCGTGCCCATCGTCAAACGCGCTTGTCACCCGTTCAACCCAAATCAAGACTCAGGCACAGGAATCTGTTTGATCACGGTGCGCATGATTTCGCCCGGATGAGAGGGCGATGGCAGTGGCGCAGTCCACTCGTAGGGTTTGGCAAAGCGGGCGTGGTGCATTCGCTGAATAAACTGCTCCACCACAATCGGCTTACCCACGGCAATCACCTGAATCTTTTCGGCGGGGCTGTTGTTGCAGCTAGAACTCGCCTCCGCCGCAGATGGGCGCAAGGCTGGGTCTGAGATATTCATAACGTGTCAACTCCTTTGTTTTGGTGTGGCCAAAACACGCAGCCACCCCACGCCCACTGAGCTGAACGCCGACGCGCCATCTCCACAGGGGAAATCGCTATCGGTTCAGGCTCAGGGGTTGCAACTGTTGGCAAAGCGGGGTGGCTACAGGAGGGTACAATTCCCATAGCTTCCAAGCTGCTCATATCAGTTTGGGGGTTAGCTCTCCGGCTCGTGGTGCAAACACGACTGGGGAGCGCTACGCATGTTTAGCGCATAGTCGCAGATAGTACAGGTTTTAGGCTAAAAAAACAATAGCCTTCGGTTTTTCGTAATTCGTCACCATCAACTGTAGGGCGGGCAAAGGGCGATCGCCCGTGCCCATCACCAAACGTACAGGGTTTAAGCCCAAATTTCAAGAAGTGGCGATCGCCCAGGTCGCACGTCAGGTTTGTAACCCCCACCTAAAATCTCTCTTCTTCAGGGAGAGCGACTTTGACATTCTGGTTCCCCTTCTCCCTCAGGGAGAAGGGGTTAGGGGATGAGGGCAAACGTGCAAAACTGAGAAGCGCGATCGCCCATCCCCGATCGCCCATCTCCAATCGCGCGTTTCCAATCATATATGGATAATGATGGGCACACGTTGTTTTGCTCGTCCTACAGCTCGCTCATTTCAGATGGGCAAAAAAATACCTCCCA
>JBARXP010000036.1:0-2948 GCA_049647405.1 Elainellaceae cyanobacterium
CTTGTGCCTCGGGCGATAGGTTCTCCATCTCAATCACTCCATGACAGAATGCCCTTATTTTCGCACCTCTAGTTTCGCAAGAGCATCTAAGTACTTCTACTCATGCCCAAACTGGGATGCACCCTAGCATCATCCATGACTCATCAGCAAGATAAGTTCCCAGAAATTTTTGAAGTCCTTTGCCAACATTCCATCCAGTCATTTTTTTGTTATGAAAAGGCTGATTTTCGATGTTTCTCAATGCTGCTTCAAGGATAGTGGAGAGAAGTAGCTCTCTGGTCTGCCAGTTGTTCTGTCTAGATGCTTCAGCGACCTGCTTGAAGATATTTATTCCAACCTGATAAAAATCTCTTTTTGAAGCGAAGAAATCTGTAAGAGTCAAAAATAGAATTTTATTTTTGGATGATTCATCTTTCCCATATTTGTAATTAAATAAGGAAAGAAAATTCAAAGAATCTACTGACTGCGCCTTTAATATCTCAAGCCTTGTCTTATTGTCACAAGTCATTTCTCTAGACAGGATTTCAACGGTTCTGCCTAGAAGGATAGAAAGTGAATGCTTAACATTTTCTGCCCATCTCCAGCAGTATGCTTTTGTGAAATTTGATTTTGGAAAGCTCCAGTACAATTCAAGGTATTTCTTCCTTTTCGAAAAGCCTTGAATTTTTTCACCTTGTCCACCAGCATGAAATATACCTCTTTGATCTCGAGTCCCTCCAATCAGTATATTTCCAGAAATTTGGATGCCACCTCTATCAACAAAATCGAACAAAAAATCTGTATCTCCAATTTCATAGAGCGAGTGACCATTGATATTATCCGACTTATCTCTAGATTTAGAGAAAGTCAAAAAACATGCTTTTTCAAAATTAATAGATAGTCGCTTTTGTGAAAGTATGTCTTCTCTATCAACAAGGGAAATCTTCGGAGTAAACCCGCACCGAAAATACCATGGCTTCATATATATTGAAGATTTTTCCGCATCCGAGAGAACGCGTACCCTACCCATAGCTATGCTTTCGGGTTGGGAAAAACCACGTCGTTTTAATGGGCCTTCAATATGAAAACCGTCTTCTGGGTTCCATTGCAGAATGCCACGCCCAGTATATGAGTGACCTAAATAATTAAAGCAAAACCTTTCTAGCACCCATTCGAATGGCGTGAAATACTGTTCTGTATTCATCTGCAACAGTAGTTAGGTTGAATTTCAATTCAATTGTAGAACGCATAATAAGGAGATCGCCTCATCGCTAGGACAACCGCTTATCCAAATTCAGACTCGATTAGCAATTACGCCTTAACCGCTTCTGCAATCACCTCCGAGTCATCCTAATTGTACATGACCGCATCAATAAGATAACCCTGATGGACAAGCAGGTAGAGTTCCTTGAGTGCTGGCTGTACGCGCACCGCCAGCACCGAAAGCGCCATGAAGCGATCGCCTCGTAGCTTCTTCGCCCCGGTTGCCGCTCCATAGGCTTTACTCATTTCGCTGTGGAAGTTCCGCACCGTATCGCCAAAGCTGCCACAAAAGGAGCCCTTGGTGGTCAGCATCAGTGGAGACTCATGCATCAACTGCTTGCTCTTGGTGATGAGGTAGACCAGATAGCGCTGTTTCAGGATATGAATGGCGCGATCGTAGGTGGATTTTTGATAATCTCCAATGAACTTGCCACTGTCACGGTGATACATCAACAGCTTGGACTTGCCCAAAATCAGCAGTCGCACCAGCAGAGAGCGATACCCTTCTGCGGTTTCGCCCCGCTGAAACGTAGCCGTATGCCGCGTCCAGTCTTCGTTGGGAACGAAAAAAGACGCCTCCATATTCTCAACGGTGATGAAAAAGCCCGACTGATTGGGGTCTTGATGGTTCAGCAGTTGCAGGTAAGGCAACGATTCTCGTCCTTCCTCATATTCCGCTGTATCGAACTCATCGTGTTCTGAGGCAGAAACGAGCGGTTCATTCGCGTGGGGATGATGTCCATTTTGATCAGCCGTTGCCACAGTGGTTGAAGAGGTCATGAAAATTCTCCTTGAAGGTCATGAAGGGAAGGAGGCAAAGCCTAGGACTTTACCCCATAAATGTATAAAGCGACCTAAAACTCGTCGTAACAGGGACAGGAATCAGGCGTATCCATGTAACCAAGGGCGAAGTGCTGCTGTGGCGCATAGTGAATGAGCCGTCCGTTTGCATCGGTTGGCAGTTCTTTCAGCTTGGCGACATAGCCTGCTAGATACGCGTCATGGGCGTATTCAGGCAATTGGCCGAAGGCAGCATCGGTCGCACCGTCAAGATAGAACTCTTCACGGGCGGCATCAGCTTGCTCAGCCATTTCGGCTTGGATGGAATCAATAAATGCAGGTAACACGGGTATGTCTTCCTTGATAGGTAAACGTGAACCGGGCAATGCCCTAGATGGAGTGGATCACTCTTCAAGGCATCACCACGTGAAGCGAAGGTGAATGCGTGCAAGGTTCAGTTTTCAGTCTTGAATAGACATCGGAATCAGCTCCGGTGGCTGCGGTCTCAGCAGGTTCCCCGTACGTTGTGGCTCCGGTGTCCTCTTCTTTTTCGTTACCCTTTTATTGTAACCCATGTATACGCGAGTTAGCAGCTTCAAGGAAGGGGTTTTGCAGAATGTTTGATGAGAGTTTCTGATCAATTTCAGGAAAAAATGGGCAGAACCATAAGCCCGACTGATCGATAGCCAAGAATGTTTTGAGCCTCGTATACTTGGGATGATTTACCCTCAACTGTGGAGTTTTCCGGTGATGAGTGATGAGGCTCCCCGCAGAGATTATTTGACCCGCTTTCAGCAGCAGGGCGAGGTGGCCATGGCTGAGCGGCCTCTATGTGTCAGGCTGCCGAAGGATATTGACGGACTGATGCGGGAGAAGGAGAACCGGACGGCGTGGTTGCGCGATGCCATTATGGAAAAGCTCTGGCG
>JBARXP010000037.1:0-1690 GCA_049647405.1 Elainellaceae cyanobacterium
GTCACTTTTTGAATGGCAAACAGGGCTGAGCCGACGCACATCAAAACCGTGATGCCGAAGATCCCCGATGCCATGACAGGCGTAATCAAAATCATGATGCCCTGGGTTGCAAACGTCCAGGCTCCTAGCCCCAGACATAGCCCTACACTGGGCACGTAGCCTAAAACAGCCATCCATAGAGCCTGTTCAATGATTACGCCATAGATCATTCGATCAGAGGCTCCCATGGCTTTTAGAGTGCCATATTCTCGAATATGGTCAGACACCGAAGAATAGAGAATTTGGCCGACAATCACCATGCCGACAATCATCCCGACGGTTGCTCCGAGACCTAGAATAAACCCGATTCCTGTGCGGAGCTGCCAGTAGGTGCGGGTTTGGTCGGCCATTTCAGTCTTGGTCAAGGCTTGAATATCAGGAATTGCCTCTTCTAGACGCTGCTTGAGCTGCTCTAAATCTGCGCCCGGTTCGGCCTGAATTAATACGTAAGCGATAGAGTCGGCAATGGTCAGAGGACGAATTTCAGGCACAGTCTCCGCATCTTCTTCCTGTTTTTCGTACGTGGTTGTGCAATTTAAGCCGTCTCCGGCCTGAACACTACAGAAAACGCTGGAATTTAGACCTGATGTGGAATAGGCTTTGGCATTTTCGAGGGAGGTAAACAGCATGGTGCTAGAAACAATGGACTGAGTCCCCGTCGTTAAGCCGACGAGATTGGCAGGAGCTGAGTTGATTTCAGCTTCGCCCCCAATGCCTTCTAGTCTGAGAGATTTGAGGTTGGTCTCATCGGTCATGATCGAGAAGGGGCGCTGTAGAGCGTCGCGATCGCCCTCCAAAATTTCGCCAGTGTTAAACAATCGCCCTGCGGGATCAAACCCAATGATGCGCAAGGGGCCGATCTTGCCGTCGGGGCTACGCCATCGCCCGCCCGATATCATCAGGGCTTCGGCTCGTCGAACGCCTTCTACATCGCGAGCTTGCACCATCTGCTCAAGAGCCATGGGCTGAGTCAGCTCAAAGTGAACCATTTCTTCAGCCGCGACCCAAATATCGGCGTCAGACTGATCGATGAGTCGTGCGGTAGAGCGAGTAAACCCATTCAAGATTCCGAGCTGAATCGTGACCAGGCTGACGGCAAACATAATGCCTGCCTGGGCGACTAAAAATCGAGGAATATCTTCGAACAAATTTTTGCGAGCGATCGACACCATATGCTCGACGTCCAATGGCAGAAGACACAGTCTTGAATTAGCATAGCAAGCTCATCACAATTCAGCGTTGACCTGCGACTCTTTTTTCCGGGGCATTCATGGTTTTGGAGAATGCATGTTGCACCGAACTCATATCACCGAACTGATATTGAAGTCCGCGATGCTGAGAGTTATGAGAACTTGGTCAAAATGCCCAACAAGAATTTTGTGCGATCGCTCAGAAGAGTTCTACGGTAAGCATCAGCCGCTTTTTTAATGGCATCAGCCTGAGTTGGGTAGGGGTGGATGACGCTCGACATCTGACTCAGCCCCAACCCTCCCACAATAGCGGTGGTTACTTCGCTGATCATGTCTCCGGCATGGCGAGCCACAATCGTCGCGCCCAAGATTTTGTCAGAACCCCGCTTGTGGAGAATTTTGACGAAGCCCTCTTCTTCTCCGTCGGCGATCGCCCGATCGACATCATGAAACGGAATTTT
>JBARXP010000038.1:0-57313 GCA_049647405.1 Elainellaceae cyanobacterium
GCCGAAATCATGCGGCTGCGGCGGGCCTGCTGCAATCCCCGATTGGTGATGCCCGACGCCGACCTCGATAGCTCCAAGCTGGGGGTCTTTCGTGATGTGCTCGAAGATTTGCTGAATAATAACCATAAAGCTCTGGTGTTTAGCCAGTTTGTCGATCACCTGACGATTTTGCGGCAGTTTCTCGACCAGAAAAAGATCTCCTACCAGTATCTCGATGGCAGCACCCCGGCAAAAGAGCGCAAAAAGCGAGTTAACGCGTTTCAGGCGGGAGAAGGCGATATTTTTCTGATCAGCCTCAAAGCGGGCGGCACCGGACTCAACCTCACCGCCGCCGACTATGTGATTCACATGGACCCGTGGTGGAATCCGGCGGTAGAAGACCAGGCATCCGATCGTGCCCACCGCATCGGTCAGCAGCGTCCAGTCACCATCTATCGGCTGGTGGCAAAACATACCATCGAAGACAAAATTGTCGCCCTCCATCACCAAAAACGGGATTTGGCCGATCAGTTGCTGGAGGGTGCCGATGTGAGCGGCAAGCTATCGACCGATGATCTGCTCAACCTGATTCGAGAAGCCTAGAGTCTGGTTTTGGCAGGCGTGAGGCTACCATCCCAGCCACGACACCAACCACTGAAATACCGTCACGTACCAGACGATCTGCACCGCCACGACCGCCACCAAAGCGAGCACTAAGATAACCAAAAACTTCCGATCGGCGGTACGGTATTCTGTCGGTTCTTCCAGATGAGCCTCTAGCAGTTTCAAGTTTTGAATATTGGACTTCCAGCCCACATCAAAGAGATCCCCGATCAGAGGCACCGTACCGACCACCATCTCCAGAACAATGTTGAACACCATGCGGGTCAGGGTCGCCCCAGGCAGCCTAAAGCGGGCAGCTTCTAAGACAATGTAGGCTGACAGCACGGTTCCCATTACGTCGCCGCCTGCGGGCAAAAGACCGAGAATGGGGTCAAGCCCAAAGGAATACCCTGTACCAGGGATAGGAATAGCGTTGTCGAGCAGGTGACTGAGGCCACGAATTCGATCTAGTCCGGCGGTGCGGCTGAGGGAATCTAGCTCGTTAGAGCCTTGGGATGAATCGGAGGCAGAGAAAGACTCGGCATTGGAATCTTTAGAAGATGAACGGGATTTTTTGGGAGATGCACCCGGACGGGAAGAAGAGTTAGGCGATCGCTTGTCAGCCATAAGTTGAGCAGGTTAGGTGAATGAATCAGCGGCGGAGCACAGGCTGATTCTATCGCAGCTCCACCTCCGCTTTCGTAGCATAAATTTTCTCTGCCCAAACTCTAAAAGCGCATTAGCATAACGATTAGATTGCTTTGAAGCTAATTCACCTTCTCAGCCTAAGCCTCTAACCTAAGCATTCAACGCCACATCAAACCTCCCACCCCATTCACTCCAGACCTATGAACCTCTTCACATCCGTTCTTTCATTGGTAGGCTCAGGCGCATCGGCCTACATTATGGCTCGCAACATGCGCGACATTCAGACCCGACCCAATATGCTGGCAGGGCTACAGATGGCTGAGTCCGGTTCTGTCCCTCTGCTCGAAGCTCTGGGCAAGCGAGCGGCAGACGAAGGCGATGATTGGCTAGCTGAGCGACTCCAAATTCATGCCAATGATGAGCGCCGCCACGGCCAAATTTTCGCTAGCGGCCTTCGCAACCTCAATAAGCAAGTTCTTGACCCTGAAACCTTACGCCAGCGACGAGAAGCAGAGGCCAAAGCTACCGCTTCTGACCCTGATCAGAAAAAAAGCCGCAGTCCCTTTTTCGACGCCTATTTTCGCGGCTATACGGCTGAGGATCTGAAGGCGGAGAACTTTGAATGGCAGGTCTTTTTTCCGAGTACCTATACGCTAGAGCTAGATGCCTGCAAAGACTTTGAACGCATGGCGAGGGCGCTCCCCGATGATCCGCAGAGCCGTCAGCTTCAGCAAGGAATTCTCAGCGTGGCTCGCGATGAAGAACGTCACGCGGCCTATCTGTTTGAGGCCATGACCCGCCGCTATTCCTACGCTCAGGTGATGGATATGGTTGATGAATGGCGATCGCGCAAAGTCGATGCACTCTTGGCGATGGTGGGGCAGTTTATTCAACGTGACGGACAGGCTCACTCGCTGGTACAAGACGGTGTGCCAGAGGAGACTGCTGCAAATGGTGCAGAAGAACCCTCGGGATCAGAGAAAGTATCTTCGTTTGGGGAATCAGAGGCGATCGCCGCTTAATCAATTCGTGGCAAGATTTGACATCCCACAAGTAGCGTAGGGTGGGCACCGCCCACGTATGTGCTTAGCGCAGGCATACGATCCCCCGCTGTCGCCGCCCCCTTAAAAAGGGGGCTTTTCAGTTTGGTAGGTTGGGTTAAGCGATAGCGAACCCAACGAAACCATTGGCATTGTTGGGTTTCACGTTGTTCAACCCAACCTACTGTCTGATTCAAAGTCCCCCTTTTCAAGGGGGATTTAGGGAGATTTGGCAGAGCATCACGCTCAACAAGTAGCCGCCCACCCTACCTGTGGATCTCGAATCAAGCCGCCTTTGAAGCCTCCGATGCCTTAAGCAGCGGAAATCCTAAGGCTTCTCGTTGTTCGAGATACAGTTGTGCAACCTTTCGCGCCAGATTTCGGACGCGGGTAATATAGCGCGTTCGTTCTGTTACAGAAATGACGCCACGGGCATCGAGCAAATTAAACGTGTGAGAGCATTTCAGCACATGCTCATAGCTGGGGATCACAAGTCCCAGTTCCATCAGGCGGGCGGCTTCTTGCTCAAACAGATCAAACAAAGTGAACAGCTTCTCAGGATCAGAAGCCTCAAAGTTATAGGTCGAGTTCTCGATCTCGCTCTGCAAAAACACATCGCCATAGGTGAGGGTGTCATTCCACATGATGTCGAAGATGGCATCGACGTTTTGCAGATACATCGTGAGCCGCTCTAAGCCGTAGGTGATTTCGATCGATACCGGGCGACAGTCGATGCCGCCGCACTGCTGGAAATAGGTAAATTGAGTCACCTCCATGCCATCGAGCCAAACCTCCCAGCCGACGCCCCAGGCTCCGACAGCAGCGTCTTCCCAGTTGTCTTCTACAAAGCGAATATCGTGGTCTTCGGGTTTGATCCCCAGGGCCTTGAGCGAGTCGAGATAAACATCTTGAATATTGCTGGGTGAGGGTTTGATCAGCACCTGATATTGGTAATAGTGCTGCACCCGATTGGGGTTTTCGCCATAGCGACCGTCAGCCGGACGACGGCACGGCTCCGCATAGGCGACTGACCAAGGCTCTGGCCCGATCGCCCGCAAAAACGTATGGGGACTCTTGGTGCCCGCACCTTTCTCTGTGTCGTAGGGCTGAACAATCAAACAGCCGCGATCGCTCCAAAATTTATTTAGTGTTTCAATCACAGACTGAAAATTCACAACGCCATCCTCTCAACCAAAATTCCAAACCAGCTCCTGGGATTTCTGAGCCTGATTCAAAGCATAGCGGTATGCTGCCCGTCTGCCCAGATGTTCAGTCTTCCTCTCAAGAGATCGTTTCTGAACAAGATAGGATCGAGACATGACATCAAGCGTTGACAAGCCTGTTTTGATGAGTTGGCCATGAAACCCGTAGCAAATCTTCTGATCGCCCTAATTATTGCACTGTTGAGTGTGGCGATCGCCATTATCTCTGTCCAGAACGCGTTCATTCCGGGCGAAGACGGCCAGCCCCAACTGGTGACGCTGAAATTTTTGGGGCTAGAGTCGATTGCGCTGCCCTTTGGCGTGGTGTTGGCGATCGCCTTTGGCCTAGGCGTTATTGGATCTGCCATTATTTTATGGGTTGTGCGAAATCCATTGCGATCGCGATAGCCATATTCGTCTTTATTCTTCGTCTTTATTCAACATTCGAGACTCAACGTTTAAAATTTAACGTTCACAATGGTTGCTCAAAATTTGCGTCCAAAACGTTAACGTGTAAGAGAACGATAGATAATTGTTGATCCGGCAAAATGCAGCAGCTATCACAGACATCTATGAAGCAAGGCAACAACAGGATAGAGTAAATTCAAATTCTATAGAGGTTTGTGGCGTATGCACGTTCTTCTGCTTTATCCTCAGTTTCCTCCGAGTTTCTGGTCTTTTGAGCGTGCATTGCAGCTAGTCGATCGGAAAGCGCTGCTGCCGCCTCTAGGACTCGTCACCGTCGCAGCCCTTTTGCCCCAAGAGTGGGAATTCAAGCTGGTCGATCGAAACGTGCGGGAAGTAGAAGAAGCTGAATGGGCCTGGGCTGACTTGGCGATCGTGTCGGCCATGATCGTGCAAAAAGAAGACTTTGGCCAGCAGATTCAAGAAGCCAAGCGACGCGGCATTCCTGTAGCCGTGGGTGGCCCCTACGCGACATCCCTACCCCACGAAGCAGAAACCTACGGAGCCGATTTTCTGGTACTCGACGAAGGCGAAATGACGCTGCCCATGTTTGTGGAGGCGCTAGAACGCGGCGAAACCAGCGGTACGTTTCGGTCTGAAGTCAAGCCAGATGTGACGCAGACGCCCATTCCTCGCTACGACTTGCTCGAAATGGATGCCTACGACAATATGTCGGTGCAGTTTTCACGGGGCTGTCCGTTTCAGTGCGAGTTTTGCGACATTATCGTTCTCTACGGGCGCAAGCCCCGCACCAAAACCCCTGAGCAGTTGATTGCTGAGCTTGAGCGGCTGTATGACTTGGGCTGGCGGCGCAGCATTTTTCTGGTCGATGACAACTTCATTGGCAACAAGCGCAACGTCAAGCTAATGCTGAAAGCCTTGAAAGAGTGGATGGCCGAGCATGACTATCCTTTCTTCTTGAACACAGAAGCATCGGTTGACTTAGCTCAAGATCCAGAGCTGATTGACCTCATGGTGGAATGTAATTTCAATGCGGTGTTTTTGGGCATCGAAACGCCGGATACCGAGAGTCTGGCTCTCACGAAAAAGTTTCAGAATACGCGCAACTCCCTCGGCGAGTCGGTCAAGTCAATCATGCGTCAGGGTCTGCGGGTGACCGCAGGCTTCATTGTTGGGTTTGACGGAGAGCAGCCCCAAGCGGGCGATCGCGTCGTTCAGTTTGTGGAAGACACGTCGATTTCCCTCGCGATGTTTAGTATGCTGCAAGCCCTGCCGGGAACCGCTCTCTGGGAACGGCTCGAAAAAGAAGGTCGATTGCTGGCAGAGGGGGGCAACATCAACCAGACCACCCTGATGAACTTTGTGCCAACGCGCCCGATTGAGGCGATCGCCCAAGAATACATCCGCACCTTTTGGGAACTCTACGATCCGCTGAGATATCTCGACCGCACCTACCGTCAGTTTCTGCTCATGGGCGAGCCACGCCACAAAACCAAGCTGCGTCCGCCCAGTCCGGCTGCGATTCGAGCGTTGTTCATCATTGCCTGGAGACAGGGCGTTGTTCGCAAGACTCGCTGGAAGTTTTGGCCCTATCTGTTTCACATCATGCGAGCTAAGCCGAATAACTGGCAGCACTATCTGTCAATTTGCGCCTTGGGTGAACACTTTTTAGACTATCGCCAGATGGTTCGCAGCCAAATCGAATCTCAGCTCCAGGATTATCTCACCCTGAAAGAAGCCCAGGAAGGTGAAACCCAGCAAACGGTTGCCGCCTAACCATCATCCGTTCCTCATTTGCCAAGTGTATCCAAATGTAGGGGCATGACATGTCATGCCCCTACGACAATCATTCGCGGTGCCAATCGGTGCCGCCCGGTTTGTCGATTAGAACAATGCCGTTGGCCTTCAGCTCATCACGAATGCGATCGCCCTCGGCAAAGTTTTTAGATTTGCGGGCTTCAATGCGTTGTTGAATCAAGTCTTCGATGGTGGCGTCATCCAGAGTCTGAGTTTCCACGTCATCTTTGGAGCTTGCCTTTAATCCCAAGATTTCTGCTAAGACGACTAAGGTTTGCCAATCTTGGCGGAGCGTATCACCATCGCGATCGGCGCTGCCTTCATGGACAATGAGGTTGCCTGCTCGACGCAGTTCTTTCGCCAAGTCAAACAGAATGGCGATCGCCCCTGAAGTATTGAAATCGTCGTCCATTGCCGTTTGAAATCCCGTCACGGCAGAGCTGTCGTCAGCAATGCGCATGGCTGCGGCATCGCCAAAGGATTCGTCTTCTATATCTGTCCAGCCGAGGGCTTTGCCGTGCTTGTAGCCAAACAGCAGTCCCTCTTTAAGAGTGTCCCAGCCGTTGGTAACAGAGGCGATCGCCTCATCGGTAAAGTCCATGGGCTTGCGATATTGCGACTGGAGAATGAAGAGTCGCAGCACCATCGGGTTAATGCCGCCTTCATCGAGCAGTTGGCGAATCGTGGTGAAGTTGCCCAACGACTTCGACATCTTGACGCCGCCCACGTTCACCATGCCGTTGTGCATCCAATATCGAGCCAGGGGCTTTCCGGTCACCGCCTCAGACTGGGCGATCTCGTTTTCGTGGTGAGGAAAAACCAGGTCGCCGCCGCCGACATGAATATCGATGCTGTCGCCAAAGCGATCGCGCAACATGGCCGAACATTCGATGTGCCAGCCGGGGCGACCCTTGCCCCAGGGCGATTCCCAGAAGGGTTCATCGGCTTTTGCCGCCTTCCACAGGGCAAAGTCAGATGAATCTCGCTTTTTCGGAGCGTCAGGGTCTTCATCCATTCGTCCGCTTGCGCCCGATTTCATATCCTCTAGCTTGCGACCCGACAGCTTGCCATAGTCAGGAAATTGCCGCACGGCATAGTACACATCCCCTTGAGAAGCGTAGGCAACCTCTTTTTGCTCTAGCTCATGAATCAGGCGCTGAATCCCGTCAATGGTATGGGTCGCACGAGGATAGTCATCTGCCTCTCGAATATTGAGCCGCGCCATGTCTTCGAAGTAAGCCGCGATGTACTTTTCAGACACCTCGTTCATGGTCGAGCCTTCGGCTAAGGCACGCTTAAGAATTTTGTCGTCAATGTCGGTGAAATTTTGGACGTAGCGCACGGCATAGCCACGCCACTCTAAGTAGCGGCGCACTGTATCCCAAATGACGCAGGAGCGAGCATGACCCAGATGGCAATAGTCATAGACCGTAACGCCACAGCAATACATGCTCACCCTGCCCGGTTCTAGGGGTTCGAAGGGTTCTTTTCGGCGGGAGAGAGTGTTGTAAATTTGCAGCGCCATGACTTTTTGTAAGTAATCGTTTCGACGATAGAGATTTTTCAGTGCAATATGTATAGTGCAGTCTGTAGGAACTGTTTGGCATACACAGTCACAGAACTTTATTCCGTTGACCATGCCCGCTTATGATTGAAATCGGAGAGTTGGACGCTGAGTTTCAGAAGCCTAGCCTCTCCGTCACCGTCCACCCGGAGAACGTTCGATGGTCTCAGAGTCTTTACCTTCCTCGGCTTCAGTGATGCAAGTTTCCCCTTCAGAAGAAACCCCAAACTCTTTCTATTGCAGCCCTGCTCTTGAAGATGCCTGGCGGCGATTTGGCGATTATGACAAAAACGCCAACGTTGCTCAAGACCGCTTTCTACAGCAGCGAATGTGGATTACGGCTCTGGGGGTTATCGTTACGGCTCTTGCCGTTTTCGATCTGCTCCTAGAACAAAGTCTCCGAACCCCTGGCCATTGGCTCAATACGTTGATCTCTGGAGTTTTGACGGCACTGGGGTTAAACGTTGCCGCCGTGGTCGGGTGGCTTGATTCATTTTTGAATCTTGTCATTATCATCATCCCTATCTTAATCAGCATTCTAGTGGCGGGGGCGGTCAAGTTCAACATGGGGGTGAACTGGGTGATGCTGAGGAGTGCGTCGGAGTCGATCAAGCGTGAAATTTTCCGCTATCGCACTCAGGTCGAAATCTATCATCCAGACCACATGAATGATCGAGGCGTATCTGAGTCGCGGGATGTGACGCTGGCTCGCAAGATTAAGCAAATTAGCAAGCGAGTCATGGAAACTCAGGTCAACATGTCTGAGTTAGAAATCTATGACTACAAGAAGGAAGGACTCCCGCCTGTCTACGGTGTTGCTCCGGGCGATGATGGCTTTTCAGAATTAACCCCTGAACAGTACATGCATTGGCGCATTGAGGATCAGTTTGACTACTATCGCACCAAGGCCAAACGACTGGCACGAGAGCTGCAGCGGTTTCAGTGGATGGTGTATCTATTTGGGGGCTTAGGCACTCTCCTCGCCGCAACCCAACTTCAGATCTGGGTTGCGGTCACTAGCGCGGTGGTCGCGGCTCTCAGCAGCCTTTTAGAATTTAAGCGACTTGAAACAAATTTGATTGGCTGCAATCTTGCCGCTTCAGATTTGTACGATATTCGAACCTGGTGGCGTGCCTTACCCGACAGTGCTAAGCGGATTCCGGGCAATAAAGAAACGTTGATCAAGAGCGCAGAAGCTGTGATTCAGGGCGAAAACGCGAGCTGGCTGACCGAAATGCGCGAGGCGCTGTCTGAAATCTACAGCGACAAAGAGGCAGAAGGAGAAGGGCGGAGACCCGCTGGTATTGCGGTCTTGCCAGAAAACTTTACTCAGGTTTCTGAGTCGGCAGCGTCTGCTTCGTCTGCCTTTGATGCAATTATCAGAGGAGAAGGAGGGAGCAAGCTGGCAACGATGAAAGATGCGATCGCCACATCGATGCCTGCCCCTGAGCCTGGTCTTGCCGATGAAGACGATAACTACTATCAAGAAGAATCAGATGATGGCTGGCTCGATGTCTCAGCTCGGGGCGCGGGAGACTTGAATGGCTCAGCACGAGGAACCATAGAAGCGGTCGAAGAAGATCTCGTCGCAACGCCCCCTTCCACACATGAACTTGTCTCTGAGCTACCTTCAGTAGGCATCAACCCCGACGATCTGACCTCCCTCGAAGCAGCCGCTATTCAGTCGCATCCTGACGATGAGGAAGAGATTGATCTGTCAGAAACGGGAGGTGTGTTTATCGAAGACGATGTGCTGACGCCCGATCCCTATGTGAGGCCAGGGGCAGCAATGGAAGAAGGTGAGATTCTCAATGGGTTATCAGACTCTTTCCTCGAAACCGAGGTGACCGCAGATTTAGCTTTCACCAATCCAGATTTAGAGGCAGATTTATCTGATACGGGAGGAGTATTTATCGAAGTGGATGAAGACCTTTCTCTTGAACCCTATGTCAGGTCAGAGAGCGATCTGCCCCAAGACTATGAAGATGATCTGAAAGCGCTTGATATTAACTAATCTCGATCAGTTAATCTCGATCAGTGTATGGTCAAAACTCAAGCAACAGAGTGTGTGCCCCCTGCCAGGGCACACACTTATCTAGCAGCGTTTAGCCAGTAGCGTTTAATGATGGCGACCGATTGAGTCAGGTGCGCTCATCAAATCTTGCAGGATACCGATCTGGAAGGGTACCAGCGAATCACACCTGGGCTGGATTACATCGGCCTGACATTTTGAACTAAAAATTCGATCTGGGGCACAAGCGAATCTTCGACCAAGCCGATCCCACGATAGTTCCAGCGGTGAAGAATATCGGGAATCTGAGTCTGATTGACAGGCTCAATTCTAAAGTGCTGGGCTAAGTTTCCGGCGTGGGTATTGAGGTAGCTCATGGCATCGGTCTTTTCCTGAAACAGGAGAAGAAAGGCTGTGGGCTGAGTTTCAGGTGAGGCACTGCTTGATGAAGAGCTTGATGATGAACTACGTGGACGCGCCACCAGGGGCCGCCCATCACGAATGGCTCGAACTAAAAAATAAGCTTGCGATAACATCTCCGCTACGGTGAGTTAAGACATGGACAACTAGAATCAGCAACCAGGAAATTTTGCCTATACTACACCCCTAATTGCTCGGAGATGATGTTGAGCAACGTTTAGTGAGTAATCTTCACTCAAAGACATCTTTGCCGCCGCAGTCTGCGTCGAGTTTTGTCCATTACAGCCAGGGATGGGCAAAAACTCGATGATTCAAAGGTGAAAGAATTTGAGTCATGGGCCTTAAGGAATCAAAAGATTTCGCCCTGTAGATATCAATCAAAGGCGATCGCACATCTGTCCCGTTGAAACCGATTGCGGCGAGATGAAAGATGTCAGACAGGAATCGCGAGTGAGGCCCCGTGGGGTTCGTTAACCGAGTCGATAGCAGGAACCTGGGTGACGGGCATCTGGATAACGGGTATAAAGACTGACTGTAAAAAAATATGTGCTTCGAGCCTAGCCCAGCAGATAGTCGGGCACATTGAGGATACCTCGATCAAGAGCTAGGCAAAATTCCGCGACTGGGTGACGTGCGAACGATGGGCGATCGCCTTGCTTTTGATTACATAAAACTTTCCGTTGATGAACAAGAATCATAACTCGATACTCCTAGCAGCATTGATTACCACACTGGGACTGCTTGGGGGCGGTGGGTGGCTATTGACTCGGGTTACTCCGGGCTTAGTGCCATCTCTTTCTGATGTGGTGGAAACAGGTGTGCGCTCTCCTCAAGGCACTCAGCAAATTAAGGTCTTAGGCGATACGTTTAGCGGATACAGCACCTTTCGCAATGCCGCCTTTCAAGACGCGCTGGCAGATGTTGATATTAAGCTGCAATATGACGATGAATTTGACCAGGCAAAGCGAGCTGAGCAGCTCAGTCGAGGCAATGCTGACATTATCGTGACGACGCTCGATCAGTATTTGCAGCATCAGCCCGACGGCAAAATTGTCGGTCTGATCGATCGCACCATCGGGGCCGATGCCGTAGTGCTGAATTCGAAGGTGCGTCCGTCGCTGACCTCGTTGCTCGAACTCAACAAGCTCGTAGAAGAAGCGCGATCGCAAAATCGCAAAGTGGGCATGGCCTTTGCCGGAGACACGCCCAGCGAATATCTGGCTCTGGTGCTCGATACAAAATTCGACGACTTCAACCTCAATGACTTTGCCGTGACGCGGGTAGCCGATGCCTCAGAGGCGTGGCAGCTCATGCAAGATTCTAGTAAGAATGTGGCGATCGCCATCATTTGGGAGCCGTATGTGACTCAGGCGCGTCAGCAGGGCTATACCGTGGTGTTGTCGAGCCAAGATGCTCCACGCTCGATTGTGGATGTGGTGGTGGCCTCGGATCAACTGCTGCGATCGCGCCCTGAGGTGGTGTCAGAGTTGCTGGAATCCTACTATCGCCGTATTGATGTCAACGTACGCGACTCGTCTCAGCTTCAGGCTCAGATTGCCGAAGATGGTGGACTCGATGCCGAAGATGCGGCGGCGGTTGTGGATGGCATTGAGTTTTTCACGGCGGCTGAAGCCCATGATTGGCTAACGGACGGTACGCTAGAGCGGCGGATCGAAGCCACCGCTGCGGTGCTGGTGCTGGCCGGACGGCTCAATGATGTGCCTGAAAATATGGGCGAACTAATGACGGTGGAGGCGATCGCCCCCGCTGCTCAAAATACCGAAACTCTGATCGAGCTGGTGCGAGCCGACAATCCAGAACTAGCCGAACGGCTTCAGGGCAACCAGCGAGCTGTGACGGCAGCGGCTCCCGACCTCCAGGCCGCAGCGGTGCAGGCCGCACCCGACATCGGCAACTTGCAGGTGCGAGGAGAGGTCAAGTTCGCCACGGGTTCAGCTCAGTTGACGGGTGACAGTCAGCAAACCCTGACCCAGCTTTCTAAAGAAGTTGCTGAATTCAATGTTCAAACCGTGGCGGTGCGGGTGATTGGGCATACGTCTCAAACGGGATCGGCTGCGTTCAACCAATCCCTCAGTCAGCAGCGGGCTCAAGTCGTGGCGAATTATCTGAGAAGCCAGGGTCTTCAGCACAATATTGTGGCGGAAGGTCAGGGATTCAGTCAGCCCTTGTCAGGCGTTGATCCCGGCGATCCCAGCAATCAGCGTACAGAAATTCGCCTGGTGCGAGTCGGGGGCACGTGATGCTGATTTTAGATTGGCGATTTTAGATTGGCGATTTTGGATTGGCGATTTACAGACGAATCAGAACCTATTAGTGCGACACCGTTAATTTAGTAGGTTGGGTTAAGCGATAGCGAACCCAACGAAAAGGCTGGTGTTGTTGGGCTTTCACCCTTGAAGACGCTGCGCGCTGGCGAAGCCCGTCCATTGGACGAACCTGATCTCAACCCAACCTCCATTCCACTTTAGCCGTGTCGCGCCACTAGGACTCTGCGTTAAAGCGCTCTTCCCATCGGTAATAGTTGGCCTTGGCTTCTTTGGCTAGAGGAGAAAAGGCCAACGCCTGAGATACGGCCCAGTTGACGGCGGATAGGGGAAAGCGAAACGGACGCTCGATATCCAAAAACAAAATGGCGCGATAGCCGTCGGTGTCATTCCAGACTTCGTGGAAGTAGGTGTCATCAAAAATTAGGCTCTTGCCCTCTTCCCAATGAGCGATTTCATCACCGACCTGGATGCGGCACTTCTCTTTCGGCTCTGGCACCATCAGCCCCAAGTGGTAGCGGATCAGTCCTTTGTGCTTGCCGTTGTGGCGAGGGATATGCTTGCCAGGGCTGAGGATGGAGAAAAACGCCACCTTGAGACCCGGAATATCTTTGAGCAGTTCCCAGGTTTGAGGACAGCGATCGCAGTTTTTTTGCGCGACGAAACCAAAGGCGCAGAAGTAGTAGGTTTTCCAGCCATCGTCTGGGCTAATGCGCTGCTGTCGGGGCATGATGTCTTGAAAGTTGGGCAGGTCTTGAACCTGCTCAAACACCCCTTCCAGCTCATCGCGAATGACTGTCCAGTTGGCTTCTAGCTCATCAGACCAGGGAAACTGATCATTGCTGAAAAACGTCGATTCTCCCACCAGAGAATAGTCTGGAACCATCTGCTCCAGCTTCTTGACCACAGGAGTGTTCACAATCACGCGCACCCAGTCTGTCATTGGTTTCTTCACTCCTTTGGGACAAATTTGTCTTAAACGTCAAAACTTGGGATAGGAAAAACTTACGTCTGATGTGAATTAATTTGTCCCGAAAGACTTCACCTCAAGCACTGCAACGCCCGCAAATCAATTGCGTGCTATGGGCAACATGTCCGTTAAAACGGACTTAGACCTGTATTAGCCCACTGGAAGTGGGCTTCCCATAGTAGCCCGCAATTGATTCGCGGGCGGGCGAACAGCGCAGCCAAACACCCTTGATCGTGCTTCAAATATCGAAGACAGCAAGAACACTAATCTACATTAGGCACAACTTAGAATTCAGGAATTAGGAGTCAGAATGTAGGAATCAGATTTTGGGATCCAAAATCTAAACTCTAAAATTTCTCTCACCGGATGCAGAAGCTTGGAGAAGGGGCTGTAACTCATCTTGCCAGTAGCGTGACCAGTCTTCTAGTGCATCTGGATCTGGGTCAGCTCGATACTGGAGCAACACGATACCATCTGCAAAACCCACCAGTCCAAAGCGATTGTTTTCAACCAGTTGATTAATGCGAGGAGCCATTTGGTTGAGGCGATCGCGCTCGTCGGCAAAGGCGACCTGATATTGCTGGAGTTGCCACAAGTCCACAATCACATACTCCACCACGATTTCTGCTTGGGCATCGTTGAGCAGTTTCAGAGCCGGAAATCGGATGATCTCTCGCCGACTAGAGAGGTGGGGCACGATATGGGTGGTAGCTGAAACGCTGGCATCATTTGGGATTTGTGCCATGAGCGATCGCGCGGCCTGGGCATGTTCCCACTGTCGGGTCAAAGAAATATGCACACGGGGATCGATGGAATCGGGGATCACGAAAGACAGTGCCCGGTTGGGGTTAGAGGTTGCCGTAAAAATCACCGCCAACGTCAGGCATACGATCCAAAAGCGACGCACGTCTTTGCCAAACATTTGAGGATGGGCAGACCACCAGAGAATCGCTCCATAAAACATTCCCGGCACGATGGTGAGGGCATAGCGGATGTTGATCGCCAGGGCGGTGCTGTCGTCGCGAATAAACAGCTTCAGCAAGGGAAACGCGTTGAGTGTCCAAGCCGCTGGAGAAATGGCAGGAATAAAGGCAAGGGGCAGCCAGTGAGCCAGCAGATATTTCACAGTGCGATCGACGGGCGTCACGAGATCCTGAATCAACTGGACTGGGCTGGTGAGAATGCCCCACATGACATCTAGAGTCGTGGCTTCGTCCCCCTCCACATAGGGCGCAAACTGCTCGATCATAAAGCGGCGCGAAATGTCTTCAGAAAACAGCGGCATGATCACGTTGGTCAACACCAGCACGTAGCCCAAGCTCGCGGCACATGTCCCCAGTCCCAGCCAAAGAAAGCGACGACTGACCATGAGGTAAAAGCCGATGCCGAAGAGAACCACGCCTGCATCTTCGCGCACGGTCAGCAACAGCAGGGCAAAGATGCCATAGCCAATCCACCAGCGACGCTCTAAACAAAGCCACAGACTGAAGACGAACAGAGGCACTTGGCAAATGTCATGAAAGTTCGCTAGCGAAGGCCCAATCACCGCATTCGCACAATAGAACCCAATGGTGATGAGCGTAGCGAGGGGAGGCTTGAGGTAATGGCGAGCCAACTGGTAGAGAATGATCCCCGCCAAAGTCAGCAGGGTGATTTGCAGCACCAGCAGCGTCACCGGAGACGGAAACAGGCTGTAGAGGGGCAGCCACAGCAGCAGCGCCGGGGTGAAGTGCTGGCCGAGGCGGTGGTAAGACACATCGGGCAGCGCCCCATCATGAACCACAGGGGTCGATAGGGTGGAGGACAGAGAACTCTGAAAAATACGCCCGTGCGTCCCATTCCAAAAAACCTGGTTGAAGATGCCCTGGTCAAAGGAGGCGTAAGCGGGATACATGCTGAAATGGCGATGCACCAAGAGCGTCGTCAAGATCACCCAGAACAGGAGAGCGGCGATCGCCACTCCTCGGCTCAATTCGAGGCTGAAGATTTGACGCAGTTCTTTCAACACCGTTTTTGCCATCACATTTCAAGCCGTGTTTCAGAAAGTCGGGAGAGGGCTACTGGATTCACGTTCGGAGAGCGCATCCTGGTTATACCAGTTGCCCCTCATCCCCCAACCCCTTCTCCCCAAAAGGGAGCAGGGGAGCTGGATTCAAAGTTCCTCTCCCCTTCTGGGAGAGGGATTTAAGGTGAGGGTTTACAGACGTGGAATACATCCTTTGTGGAAACTGAATCCGTGAGGGTTTCTCGCAAGATTTTAGTATAGGACGCTGAATCCTGTTTGAATGATTCCGGCCTGGATTCTCGTGGAGTGCCGTGCTTAGCAAGCTTATGATGGCGATCGCCCCTGCTGCACGGCGGCCATGGCTGCACGAATCAGATTGAAATAGAAAGGCTCAAATACGTCGATTTCGCTGGCCTCGTCGCGGCTGGCTCCCATCAATCCCCGCTTTTGGCTGGGCTGCACCGCCAATACCTTCCCCTCAGGATTGCGAATCCGCAGTTCTCGCTCATCGCCATGCTGGCAAATGCTGCACTGGTATTGGCGATCGCCGTAGATAAAGCCGATAGGTGGTGTCGTCCACAACAGGGTAGGAGACTCGGCACTGATATTCACTTCGTCCATTGCGTTTCCGGCCAGCCGCGCTCCGATTAACTCCAGTTCCACCGACTGCACTCCGTTCCAGTCATTCAGCCGCAATCGATAGGCTACGTCAATGGGGCTAGGTAGGAGGTAATAGTCGCCCCAGCGCCATGCGATCGCCGTCATCGAGATGGGAGGTGGAGTCAGGGCATCAAGATTGGCCGGATCATCCAAATGAGAATCCGCTTGTGCCAAAACCAGCTTCACATGAGCGCGATCGCGCCCCACCGTTTTTTGCCCGACAACCTGAACATTGCGCGTCCAGAAAACAGGGTCAGGATTCCCCATGCCGCAGGGATGCAGCTGATCGATCTGGTGATACAACTCCATCGTCAACTGATCGAAAGACGCTTCTACATCCACCTTCACCAACGGCTTCAGATGCTCAGGCAGCAAATACATATTGGCGAAAAGGTAAAGCCGCAGACAAAAATCTTGGAGATGCTCCGTTTGCAACGAAAAGCCGCCCGCAGCTTTGTGGCCGCCAAACTTCCCGAGGGCATCGCCGCAAAACTGGAGCGCGTTGAACACATGAAACTCAGGAATGCTGCGGGCCGAGCCGCGAATGTGCTGCATGGCCTGATCTTCAAACGTGCCGATAAACACGGGCACTCCGTAGCGCTCGACTAGCCGCGAGGCGACAATACCAATGACGCCGTGATGCCAGTCGGGCTGGATCACCACCAAAACTCGCTGCTGCTGGAGGTCGGGCTGAGTTGATTCGACCCAGGCGATCGCCTCTCGCTCAATGCGATCGCACAAATCCCGCCGTTCTTGGTTCGTTTCTTCACACGTCTGAGCCGCTGCCCTCGCCTCGTCAGGATCATCGGTGGTAAGCAGTTCGATCACGACGGCGGGTTCTCCAATCCGCCCGATGGCGTTGATGCGAGGCCCCAAGCGAAATCCGATGGCGTCTGGTTTGAGGGCATCTTTTTCTCCGGCCAGCCCTGCCGCTTCAATCAGCGCTCTCACGCCCAAAATTTGCGAATGGGGCAACTGTTTCAAGCCTTGCTGCACCCAGCGGCGATTAATTCCGGTTAAGGGAGCCAAATCGGCGATCGTTCCCAAGGTAAAGAGATCCAGCAATATCGTCTCTAGTTCAGCTTTCCGCTGCATCACCTCAGCCAGCGACAGAGCCAGCTGATAGGCCACCCCCACCCCCGCCATGCCTCGATAGGGCGACGATTCAGGAATCAGCTTCGGATTAAGAATCGCATCAGCAGGGGGCAGCGTCAGGGGCAGGTCGTGGTGGTCGGTGATGATGACGGTCAGCCCTAACTCCTTGGCTCTGGCGATGGGTTCGTAAGCCGCAATGCCGTTGTCTACGGTGAGAATCAGGCCAATTCCATCTCGATGAAAATCTTCCACAATGCGCGTATTGATGCCGTAGCCTTCGCTCATGCGGCTGGGAATGTCGTAGTGAACCACGCCTCCCAGGGTGCGCAGCGCTCGAATCAGTAACGCCGTGCTGGTCATGCCATCGGCATCATAGTCGCCACAAATGGCGATCGGGTGCTGCTGGGCGATCGCCTCTGCCAGGTAATCGATGGCGATCGCCAAATCAGGAAATTCATCCAGGGGCGAGGGAAGCGCCACGGTGGCAGGGGCAAGAAATTCTTCAGCGGCCTCAACCGACGTAATCCCACGATGGATTAAAACTTGAGCCAACAAAGGAGAAAGCTGAACCACAGAGGCAAGCTCCTCAGCATGGCCGGGTGTAGCTACAGCGATATGCCAGCGCTGCCGGGGCAACTTTGCAGAAGCGACCATCATAAAGACAAAAACAATACTCTTATACTACTCTATCGAGCTATCTTTATCCTAATGCCAAAGTTGAGTCACAAGGCCATCACATCAACTAGCACTGGTTCCTTCATTTTGGGTACTCAAGTGAAGAGGAGTCTCAGCCATTAGATTCAAAATTTAGAATTAAACAAAATTCAGATTCAAAATTTAGAATTAAAACTGTTTGTAACCATTGCAAATGCTTCTAAGATGTCGGAACGATGCAAGTTTTGTGTCAGGCTGTTCCTATTCCTGCATGGCGATCGCCACAATCAGGTAAATAATGGCTGAGGCCCCTAAATCACAAGAAGGCCACAAAAAGGATTAATGCTGTTTTGGAGATGCTTATCCAGACTCTCTAGGAACAGCGAACATCCCATTCGAGCCATCAGGGTTTGCTCAAGAAGTCTGATAAATTTCGGAACCACCCCACAACGGCTCGATCGATGACGCGACATCAACTAGAGAAATGAAATGATTGTTTGTCCAAACTGTAGTCACCAAAATCCAGATGGCGCAGTGCAATGCGAAGCCTGTTATACGCCTCTGCCTGCAATGATGAGCTGCCCGAGCTGTGGCACCAGCGTGCAGTCAGACGCGAGTTTTTGTGGGCAGTGTGGGTTTAACTTGAAGTCTGTGCATACTCCAGAGGCCCCTGTTTTATCGGAGACCTCTGCCGAGACTTCGACCACTGCTCCAGAACTTGACCTCCCTGACCTAATTGCTGCTGACCCACTGATTGAACCTGAACCGTTACCCGTTAATATTCCTGAAGCGGAGGCCGAGGCTGAGGCTAAAAGTACAGCAGTGAGTCCACCACCGCCACCGTCACCGCTACCACCACCGGAGCCGACTGCGCCTCAAATGGCTTCGCCCCCACCTGCTGCCCCAAGCGCTCCCAACTCAACCCAGCTCCAAATCCAAACAGCCAGCCTCTTGCATATTCAGACCAATGCAATGATAGAACTTCCCCATCATCTGACGCTGATTCACATTGGGAAGTCAAACGACCGGATTCCTCCAGACATTGATGTGTCTGGATTTCCTGACTCAGAAATCGTCTCGCGCGTTCATGCCGACATTCGGGTCGAAGGGGATGCTTTTTACATCGAAGATACGGGCAGCTCGAACGGGACGTATGTCAACAACCTGCCGCTTCCTTTAGGCAATCGACATCGCCTCCGAACGGGCGATCGCATCGCTCTGGGTAAAGGCGATAAGGTTTCGTTTCTCTTTCAGATCACTTAAGGGTTCAGCTCATTTCCATTTCAGCTCATTTGTAGAAGTGGGAAATCTGGTAGAAGTGGGAAGTCTGGTAGGTTCGCGAATCTACAGGGTGCGAATCTACAGCTTGCAAATCTACAGATCGCGAACTGTAATGGAGAGAACTGTGATGAAGAGAAGGTAATGAAAATCAAACATTTGGTGCTCTGACCCTTTATTCATTTCGCAGGCAACACTGCGCGACAAAAACAAAAACCCTCAAAGGTGATACGCTCTCAGGCTTGGCTTCGCCTTGGTCAAAGCGACTCGAATCATCTGCCTTGTATCTGCCTTAGAGGTGCAACCACAGGTTTGATCCTCTTCAGTGAAACAATAAGTGAAAATAACGGTGCTGGCCTATTTGTTGAAGCGATGCACTATGCTTTAACATTTGGATACATGACCTGGCCTGAATTCTGCAGCAAGCAGCATAGGATATAGAAAGTTCCTTTGCTGAGCATTCAGTAAGTTCTGTGCGCTAAGTCCGAATAATCCTCTAACTAGGTCTACTGCTATTCAATGTGATTACTCTTTTACTGCTGCATCCACTGAAGCGCAATCCAGTGCAAAGCTGGTCATTTGAGAGTGAGCCGGTGATTCGTATCGGGCGCTCGACAGATAACCATGTCATTCTCTACAGTGCGGTTGTCTCACGCCATCACGTTGAATTGCGTCAGGTTGGCAATAGCTGGGAGATTGTCAATTTAGGTACAAATGGCACATATCTTGACGGCAAGCGCATCACGAAGGTGCCTGTCATTGATGGAGCCATTATTCGGCTGGCTCGATCGGGGCCTAACATTCAAATTCGTCTGGGCGCAGAAGCGTTAAAAGAGTTGCCTGAGCACCTCACGAGCGACGCGCATTCGGCTCAGCGGGTTGACCACAACGCAACGGTGACCGAAGTAACAGATGCATTTAGAGGCAACGAAGACCCAAAATCGACAGAAGTGAGAGATAGCCAAGCAGGAGGGGCAGCAAACGCTAGTCGCCCCGGCACGATTCCAGTTCCTCCGCACTTGCGCTTATCCTCTGACGAAGCAGCCCATCAGGGAGCGACGACCGGAATTCCTGAATCGACTTCAACGTCAGGGTTTGGTGACGGTGCAGAATCGCCAGGGCTATCATCAGGTCTGTTTCCTCGACGGTCGGCATCGACCAACTCTGGAATTCGAAGACTCAATGCTCAACCCACCACGCAAGAGCAAGTTCTGCAGACCATCGGGGGCTATAAGGTTCTAAATGTCGTGGGTCAAGGCGATATCGGGATTACCTATTTGGCCGAGCGCGATGGGCAACGGCTGATTCTCAAATCTCTGAATGCTAATTGGCTATCTCATCCCAAGGCGAGGGCAGCCCTTGAGGTAGAAGCTGAAACTCTCAGCCAACTCGATCATCCACACATTCCTGAATTCGTGGATTTCTTTCTTCATGATGGCCGCCCCTATCTTGTGATTGAGCGCATTGAGGGTGAGTCTATCGCCCATCAGGTCTCATCATCGGGGCAGTTCACGCTAGAGCAGGCGATCGCCATTATGCTGAAGCTCTGCGAAATCATGGCATATCTCCATCAGTTTGTGCCGCCTGTGTTTCACCGCAACATTGAGCCGATGAATCTAATTCGGCATCAAGATTCTGAGGATATTGCTCTGATTGGCTTTGGGGCGGTTAAAGCGCTGGTGTTAGAAAGAAAAGGCTGGGTCGGGTCAAACGGCTATGCTGATCCTGATCAGCTCTCGATTGCGGCATCGGCTCAAGTCGATCTGTATGCGATCGCCCCCACCCTTGCCTACATGCTCACAGGAAAAAACCCGGTCACCTTTTGTCAGAAAACTCCCAACCATCCGTATCAGTTCAATGCGGATGCGGTGTCTGGTGTGCCAACCGAAGTTCGCATGGTGCTCAAGAAGCTGACTCATCCCAACGCTGAGATGCATTACCCTTCAGTAGATGCCGTATCTGATGCGCTGCGATCGCTGCTCTAAGGTTTTCTCACGTCAGGCGAATCAAGTTAGGCGAATCAAGTTAGGCGAATCAATTTTTTAAGTGATGAATCAGAATGGCTAGGGGCGACCAAATCTATGTGATTCGACCCTTTGTGGGATTAGCCAGTGTGTATGAGCATCACGGCATTGACTGTGGTGATGGCACTGTGATCCACTACAGCAAGCTTGAACCGACGGCAACCGTGCGACGAACCGCCCGAAGCCAATTTAGCCAGATGCGATCAATCCAAGTGAAACGCTACGCCAGCAGCTACATTCCAGAAGATGTTGTGCGACGGGCGGAAAGCCGATTGGGCGAAACTCAATACAGCCTGTTGACCAACAACTGTGAGCACTTTGCGACCTGGTGCAAAGTTGGCGTCAGTGAGAGTCGCCAATTGTCCCGCTTTGGGGTCAGTCCGACCCAAATGTTGCCACGAGATTTGTCTCAGCTCTTACTGGGGCAAATGGTTCCTGGGCAGCGCGATGATGTCTCTAGCTTGCGGCGACACGCGTTTGACAATATTGCGATCGCCCAAAGCAGCATACAAACCCAGATTGACCATCACACACGAGAACTCAACAGTTGGCAGCAGATCGCTCGTCAGTCTCTTCAGCGAGGACGAGAAGACCTGGCACGAGGAGCATTAGTGCGCAAGCATCCGCATCAGCAAAAGCTGGATGAATTAACCCAGCAGCTTCAACAGCTTCGGGATCTGCGCAATACTCTTGATCAGCAAAACGTTGGGATCTAGTATCCCGTCGTAGGGGCGCACGGCTGTGCGCCCCTACGGAAAATTAATGTCTCAGCGCAAACCTTGCCCCATGTACGTGCCCCAGACCTGGGCGGCATTGGCGCTGCTGCCAGAGGTGGGGGAGTTGTCGTCATTGCCGAGCCAAACTCCAGTGGCAATGTTTTGGCTGGGAACATAGCCCACAAACCATAGATCCACATTGTTGTCGGTTGTGCCTGTCTTGCCTGCTTCTCCAAGGCCAATGGCGGCATTGCGCCCCGTGCCGCTTTGGATCACGCTCTGCAACATCCCGGTCATCTGGCGGGCAAGTTGGGGAGAGAGCACCTGCTGATTCATCTCTGAGTCATTTCTGTAGTCGTAGATGACGCGACAGGTTGTGCGATCGCTCAGCGTCTCACAGTCGCTGCTATCAAACACCCGATCAACCAGATGCGGTCGATTTTTGACGCCTCCGTTGGCTAACACGCTAAAGGCTCCGGTCATCTCAATTAGCGTCACTTCGCTTTGACCTAAAATCAGCGCGGGCACAGGGTTGAGTGCCGCCGTAATGCCCAAGCGCTTTGCCATCGCAACGACTCGGTTGAGGCCGACATCTTGGGCGATGCGGAGGGCGATCACGTTTTCCGATCGCGCTAGGCCACTATACATATCGAAGCTGCCGCCTGACCCGGCGCGACAGGGGGCAAACTGCCGTCCGCCCCAGTTTAAGGGACTGCATGAATAGGTTTTGCTGGCAGGAATGCCGTCTTCCAATGCGGCGGTGTAGGCAAATACCTTGAACGTAGAACCCGGTTGGCGCAGTGCCTGGGTAGCGCGGTTAAACTGACTTTCCTGATAATCGACCCCGCCAACGAGAGACACCACCGATCCGGTTTCGGTATCCACGCTAATGACCGCGCCTTGAGAAAAGCCAAGCTGGGCTCCGGTGGTTTCAACGGCTCCGGTGAGGGCGCTTTCTGCCTGATCTTGAAGCTGCGGATTGAGGCTTGTTTCGACAATGAAGTTGCCTTCTCGCGCCAGTTCGCTGCCCAGCAAGTCTTCGAGTTCCAAAAACACCTGACTGTAAAAGTAGGGGGCAATGGTGCCGCGCAGTTCTTCGATGGCTTCTGGATTGACCTCAATGCGCGATCGCCTTGCAGCTTGGGCTTCTTCTTTGCTGACCATGCCCATAGCGGCCATGCGGCTGAGCACCCGGTTTCGATAGCTGACGGCGGCTTCATAGTCTTGCACAGGGTTGAAGCTGTTTGGCCCCGGCAAAATGCCGACCAAGGTTGCCGCTTCTGAAAGGCTCAGATCTTGGGCAGACTTGCCAAAGTAAAACTGCGCTGCGTCTTCAAACCCATAGTTGTTGTTGCCGAGAAATACCCGATTGAGGTACATCAGCATCAGATAGTCTTTGCTGTAGAAAGTTTCGAGTTTGAGCGCGACGATCGCCTCCCGAATTTTTCGAGAAGCCGAGTCTTCGGTGCCGACATATTCTCGAAAGATGCTGCGGGCAAGCTGCTGAGTGACGGTGCTGCCCCCTTCTCGAATCTCGCCCCCCCGAATGTTGGTGATCAGCGCTCGCAAGATGCCAAGGGGATCAACGCCCAAATGCCAGTAATAGCGAGAATCTTCTGAGGCAATGACGGCTTTGGGCAGATAGGAGGAATAGTCAGACAGGCGACTCATTTCGACATGGGCTTCGCTGGTAGAGCGGCGCAGGGGCGTTTCTCCATCGCGAGCGTAGACGATCACCGGGCCTTGGACCGAGGGCGGCAAAGGCCGAACCGAAAAGCGCTGCCACTCAATCCCAATCCACAGGGCAACTAGAGCGGTGATGCCCGTAAACCCATAGAGGCCATAGCGAAACACGGTGACGTAGGGCGGCGGCGGGTTTTTGTATTCGATGGCGATCGCCTCGGCCAAGTCGGGCGGCCCCAGAGTCAGCTTGTCGCCGTGGCGCAGGGGGAGAGACGTGACGCGGCGATCGCCGATGTAGACCCCATTGGTCGAGTTTTCGTCTTTTAAGATAAATTGCGACGTTGAGGTGGCTCCGTCTCGCGTCAGAGACAGGTGCTTTTGGCTGACGATGGAGCTTTTTACCACAAGGTCACACTGGCTGGAACTGCGCCCCAGCAGATAGTAGTCGCCTAAGAGCGGATACTCTTTGGGCTGGCCTGTGGTTGCATCGGGAATCTCCAGCTTTGGCACCCGCGCATTAGACTTAAGCGCGAGGTTGGAGAAATCGACCTTGCCTTGTACGGCTTGAGCAAAGCGCGTCAAGGTTCGCAAAATCGTCTGGGGTCGATTGGGAGGTTTGGGCGTAGGAGGCTGAGAATTCGCCATGCTCGATGGGTGTCAGTAAGTTGCAGCAGAAAACAGAACGAAGAATTGAGGGAACGATAGACGCGCTAGCCGCCATGCTAACAATCCTGCTAGCTCAGACTTACAGGTTCAACAGGTTCAGCATCAATTCTTCAATCTTAGACGGATTCTTGGGCAGGAGTAGATCGGGATAGGACAGTTGAAGTCGTGGGGTCGATCGCCACTTCTCTCAGCATGACCCGATTCAGTTTGCCCTGGGCATTGCGGGGCAGTTTATCTACGACAATCCAGAACTTTGGCCGCTTGTAGCGGCTGAGGCGATCGCCCAAGGCTGCAACGATTTCGTCGCGATCGCAAGCCGGATCGATGGGCACATAAACCGCTGTCACAGCCTCGCCCCATACTGAATCAGTCAAACCCAACACCGCCACATCATGAACCAGTCCTGTTGCGCGAATGGCCGACTCCACCTCCGCCGGAAAAATATTTTCGCCACCGCTAATGATCTTGTCGCTGTTGCGCCCAACGATATGAAGCTGTCTGGCGTCGTCAAGGTAGCCCAGATCGTCAGGGTGATAGACCTGCCAGGGATTGATTGCGGGGTCTTGATTGTTCGGATGAGAGCCAAAATATCCGAGGCCAAGAGAACGCCCTTGGATGGCGATCGCCCCCACTTGATGAGGCTCCAGAACGTTTCCCTGGGCATCACGAATCGTGACTTGAGCGTGGGGTAAGAGATTGCCAACCCAGCCCTGAGACGGCTCTTGAGCCAGAAACTGTGATGGTTTTAGGGTTGCGATTTGAGAGGCCGTTTCGGTCATGCCGTAGGTGGGCGCTAGGGGCATGGCGTGCGATCGCGCCTCTTGCAGCAGTTCCATCCATGCGGGCGCACCGCCTAAAAGCACCGCGTGAAACTGAGCCAGCCAGTCTCGCATTGAGGGCGATCGCATCAGACGTTGGAGCTGAGTTGGCACGAGAGAGAAAAACGATGTTTCCGGCGGCAAAGGTAAGGTGTGACCCTGTTTGAGTGACTTGAATGGGGCGATCGCCAAGATTCCGCCTGACGCGAAGCAACGCAGCACCTGCATCAAGCCGCTAACGTGATAGAGCGGCAAGACGCAGTAAGCATTGACCGTGAGTAACCCAGAATTTGACTCGGCTCCGACCTCAAAATAGTCGCAAAAGCCAGCCACCGAGGCCATCAGCGTTTCCCACGTGTGCATCACAAATCGCACCTGCCCAGAGGTTCCCCCCGTCGGAATCATGATAGTTCCGGCAAGGGATTGGAGAGAATCGTAGGAGTGATGCAACTCGTCTTGGATCAAAAGTTCTGAACTCCAGACCCGACTCGGCTGCACTTGCGCTAAAACTTGATTCCATTCGGGGTTGCTCCAGGCTGGATTTCCCAAAAATAGAGGACAGCCTGCTGCTACGGCTGCAAAAAATCCTCCTAGAAACCGAACCGGATCGGCTTCCGCCAGCAAAATTCGCGGCAGTTTTTCGGATACAGGTTTTTCGGATACAGATTTTTCGGATACGGACAGTTCCTCAACAAGCGATTCCCAGCGTTGTTCAAAGGCTTGCAAGACCTGTGCCGCACTAACGCCCACTAACCAGTCGCGACTGAGACGATTGCGAATCTTCGAATAGCAGATGTCCTGTCGATTCAACATGAAAACTTTTGGAGAGAGAGGTAATGAATTGCGGGTTAGATTGGCTTGATTTGGCTCCTAGGGCGATCGCCATTCGCCCTTACTGATGTCAAGACTTTTGGATTGCTCAAACCAGTCTTGTGCATCGAACTGAGCATCGTTCATGGAAGAGTCTGCAAACCAGTGATCAACCCCAAACCCCAGGGCACGAGGAGGCGTGGGTAATGCCCGAATCAACTGCTGCTCAATGGCGCGACGGGCGATCGCCGTCTCAAACACCGACGACCACACCACATCAATATCATGGGTTTGGCAAAACGATCGCACCGCTGACGGAAACCCGGCGATCGCCGCTTTGATCACGACAATACCGCGCCATCCCGCCTGATAAACCTGCTGAAGCTGAGCCAGAGACGCCACCGATTCATCCAGGGCGATGGGCGTTTGGAAGCGAGTCCCAAGCTGCTGAATTGCCTCGAAGTCCGTCGGTGAAAGGGGCTGCTCTAAGAATTCTATCCGTCCGGGAGCCATCTGATCACAGGCTGCGAGCCAGTGTTGAGCCGCATCCCAATCTAACCCTCCATTGGCATCGAGCCGAAGCTGAATGTCTTGGGGCAGGGTTGCCATCAGCCGCTGAAAGAGTTCCAACTCATGATCTACAGGCGCAACACCAATCTTCCACTTAAAGGTGCGATCGCCCTGCTCATAGGCTTCTTGCCAAGCATCCAGAGCGGCGGCTCCTGTCGGCAACAGACGACAAATGGGCAACGGTTTATCCCAATCCTGATGCAGGGAATGAGAGGAGAGGTGGGTAGCGAGAGCCAAATTATCCCAGGCTGACCCAAGACCAAACTGACAGGCTGGGTATCGAGACGAAATCTGATGAATTGCAGCGTTCATTGCATCAGCCGAGGCAACCTTGGGCAACCTGTGGCAGAGGGCGATCGCCTCCTCTAAGGTTTCGCTGCCGAAATCAGGCAGCGGCGCGATTTCGCCAAATCCAACCGTTCCATTCTCGGTGCTGAGCCGTACGATTAGCCCTTGCCGCTCTGTCCACAGACCGTGATGGGTGAGGAGCGATCGCGCAAACGAACGCCGATACGGGCAAATTTCGAGGTCACAGATGAGCGTTTTCATGGAAATATCTTCATCGAAATAGAGAAGGTAAACGTGAGTTGAAAGTCACATTTCTTTAACCTAAATTTAATCTTTTCCGAAAAGATACTGAAGGCTTTGCCAACGCAAGCGTGGTACACCAGAGACGCTGTACGTGCTGCTACAGAATATACTTGATACCTGTCATGGCCTATCCCAATAGCTTGATCTCAATCATGACAACGATTGAAGCATCATCTACCTGCTCTAAGTTGAGAAATAATTGAAGTCATTTTTTCGTAAAGATAGAGGTTTTGTAGAACCTCTGAAACAGGGTGTTAACAAAAAAACGACCAGGATGACCTGGCTTGTTGGTGTTTTGAGGAGTGAGAATTTAATAACTGTGATAAACGGATCGCACGATTTTAGTAAGCGAGGCTCTTTTGCCTTGCTGTTTGCCCTGGCAGGGCTAGCCCACACTGCGGTCATTCCAGTGCAGGCCGCTGACGATATTTCGCGGTCTGAAACCGACTCAACATTGGCATCGCTTCAATTAGAAGAGGAGGCTGAGGCCGATTCGTCTCAGCTCGATGCTCCCATTACAACCTACAGCTCCATCTTGGGTGCTGAGAGCATGTCTCAGGTGACATCAGTATCTCAGCTCTCCGATGTGCAGCCGACCGACTGGGCTTTTCAGGCGCTTCAGTCGCTGGTCGAGCGCTATGGCTGCATTGCGGGATATCCAGATTCGACGTTTAGGGGCGATCGCCCCCTTTCTCGCTATGAGTTTGCCGCCGGACTCAACGCCTGCCTCGACCGCATCAACGAACTGATTGCAGCAGGAACAGCGACGTTGGCCGATCGCCAAGATCTTTTAATTCTCCAGCGCTTACAGGAAGAGTTTGCCGCAGAATTAGCGGCTCTACGGGGACGGGTCGATGTTCTCGAAGCTCGCACCGCCGAGCTAGAAGCCAACCAGTTCTCCACGACCACGAAGCTGTTTGGTCAGGCCGTCATTGGTATTCAAGGACGCACGGACAACGAGTTTCAGCTTGGGGTCGATGAATTTGAAGACGACTCAGAACCCAATGTTATTACTAATGTCCAGTTGAGTTTGTTGACCCAGTTTAGTCCTCGCAGCATTTTGCTCACCGGATTGCAAGCGGGCGATGGCAGCACCACGACGGGCGATCCGGCCCTCACAACCTTCTTTGGCCTAGGCTATGAAGGAGATACGGATCAAGACTTTCAACTGAGTGACCTCAGCTATCGCCATCTGCTTAGCGATAATTTTGCTCTGATTGCGGGGCCAGCCGGAGTCAATGCGGTCAACGTCTTTCGCGGATCAAACCGGGTCGAAAGTGCCGGATTTGGCCCTCTGTCTCGTTTTGCCCAGCGAAATCCCATCATCAGCATCGGTGCAGGCCGAGGGGGTGCAGGGTTTGACTGGCAGCTTAGCGACAACCTCAGTTTGCAGGCGGTCTACTCCGCCAGCACTCCAGCAGATGCCAACGATGGCGGCCTGTTTGGTGGCGAAAACGGGGTGACATCCGTTGGAGCCCAATTAGTGATTTCTCCAGCCCGTCGCTTTGATATTGCCCTCCAGTATGTGAACTCCTATTCTCCTTTTGGACGATTGTTCACCGGGGTTGGGGATGATCAGGTTGCTGTAGCCACTGGAGCTAGCTTCAGAGCGCCCATTAAAACCAATGCGGCTGGCGCTTCGCTAGAGTGGCGTGTGGCGCGTCCTGTGACGGTGGGGGGCTGGTTTGGCTACACTCACTCCGATCTGCTGGGGCAGTCGGGCAGTGTCGAAACCACGAACTGGATGGCCTATCTCAATTTCCCTGATTTGTTCAGAGAAGGGAACTTAGGCGGAATCTATGTCGGTCAGCCGCCTCGCATTGTGGATAGCGATTTGCCAACAGGCCGCAACATTCCTGCTGTCTTGAACTTATCCGACAACGGCGACGGACAGCCCGATGTGGCGACTCATCTGGAGGTGTTTTATCGCTTCCGAGTCAACGACAACATTACGCTGACGCCGGGTGTGATGGTGATCTTCAACCCTGGACACAATGATGACAACGACACCATTACCGTCGGTGGTCTGAGGACGACTTTCTCGTTCTAGTGGGACGAGTGGGGGGGTAAGCCGCATCTCGATTAGTGTGTTGCTCGACTGCGATCGCCCTAAATAAGCTGACTCGCAGTCGAGCGCAATTAACAAGATTCGGTAAAGACATCGCCCATCAGGAAACTTTTATCTGAAATTGTCTTTCTTAGCTGGTTAAAGGGGCAGGGCGTATCATCGCGACGCCTCGATGCGCCCTGCTTCTGAATCAACCATTCAGAAATTCTGATCACCCAGTTAAGACCTAGGCGATCGCCCCCTCGCTTCAGGTCAGAAATCAGCTTCGACATCTGCAACGCTACTGCATCATTCAACTTTTGAGGAATTCATCATGCTAAGCCAACCGAGCCGCTACGCTCTAGGTCTTGCCTTTATCGCCGGAGGATTGGCGATCGCCCCTTCAGCCCAGGCTCAAATTCAGGTCATTGGTGGCGACACGAGTGGTCAGGCGGCCTTCTTTGTGCCGGGTGAAACTCCAGAAGGCAACATTCGCCTGTTTGACGTGGGCATTGAAACTCTCCGCATCGAAACCCCCAATGGCATCACCACAACGTCTGTTTTCACACCCGGAGCCGCAGGCTTTACAGACGCAGACCTAAGCGGCACTCCCAACACAGGCGACACGGGCGTGTTGAGCGGCACCCTCAGCGGCTTGGCTTTTACCGCCAACGGAACGCCAGTGCCCTTTACGGGTCGTCCGACGCTGCTAAACTTTACCCTGAGCAACTACACCACCGATATCGGCTCTCTCACGGGTACTCTGATTCGCTCTGAAGTGCCGGGTGAAGCATCCCTGCTATTTCTGCCCGGTGTCAATAACGATGACCTGACTCTTACCACTCCTGGCTTTGTCAGCGATGGCGGCACCCTCGAATTGGGTAACTTTGATGCGTCTTTGAATGATGGCGTCATTGACTTGCCTTCTTCTCTCGAATTTCGAGATAGCGCTGCTGGAACAGTCATTCCTCTAGCGACAACCTTCCGCCGCATCAAGTTTGACTTTGAAGGAGAAAATATTGTCGCAGGTGAGGGCACAGAGTTTGACACGAGCGATGAAAATATTCGCTTTGTGGGAGAGACCAATCGCCGCTTCCGCATTCAAAGCGTAGGCACCCAAGCCAGCTCTGAGTTCAAAATTGACGGTGACTTGGGAGCGGTCGATATTAGTTTGAACGGGCCGTTTGACGCAGATGCAGAAGGCATCTTCGACTTTACTGTGCCAATCGATGAGTACAGAATTCGGGGAGAGAGCGAAGGATTTGTCTCTTTCTACGACCTCAACACCGTAGGATTTGGTGGAATTCCGCGTCGAGAAACCCGGTTTGACTTTTCTCAGGGTGAAAATGAGTTCAAGGGTGAAAGTGCTGGAAATGTGAGTTTCTTTGCCGTGGCTGGAGCAAACACCCTGGTCAATGATGGTATCGACTTCACCAATATTGACATTACTCTCATCGACCAGACGATCGGAGTTGGGCCAACCTGCACCATCTGTGGCGTCACCATTACCGAAAACCAGGTTGTTCGCGTAGGGCGCACCCGCGTCCGTGCGGGACATCCTGCAGTGGTTAATAACAGCCAAGGTAATGTCAATCAGCAACGGTCACAGGTGCGGTTCAACATCACCGCCAATATTCGCATTGTCTCCGTCTCCAGCAGCAGCTCAGAGCTGTTTGCTGTGTCAGGCAACTCTAGTACGGCTGTCTATCAATACAACATTCTGACCGCTCCTCGCTACTACATCTTGGCGTTTGATAATGACGCGTTAGAGGATGACGATGTAGACGCGATTTTGGCGCAGGTGCGGGTGCGGGTCGTAGAACGAGGGAGCGATCGCTACTTCGTTGTTGTTCGTGAACAGCAGGTGACTCGCGAAACCGAAACTCTTGTTGCTTACAGTCAGATTGGCCCCGGCAGCCGCATCTTCCCCGGTTTAGTTGGTCTTGAAGAAATCTCGGATGAGGATTTAGCTCAGTTCGATGACCTGGACGAGGATGATTCTGAGGATGTTGATTCTGAGGATGTTAGCGACGACTTAGACACCGATGATTCTGAGGACGTTGGTGATGATCTAGATGATGACCTAGACACCGACGATTCTGAGGACGTTGACGATAGTTCTGACGATGTCGATGACTCTGAGGACGTTAGCGACGACCTAGATGATGACTTAGAAACCGACGATTCTGTCGATGACGTTGAGGTTGACGATAGTTCTGACGACAGCTCCGACGATATCGATGATTCTGAGGACGTTAGCGACGACTTAGATGATGACCTAGACACCGACGATTCTGTCGATGACGTTGAGGTTGACGATAGCTCTGACGATACCGATGATTCTGACGATGGTGTTGAGGTTGATGAACTCAATGGCATTGAGGGCTTAGAAGAAATCGACACCCAAAACTAGAAACGGTTGCACTCATAGGTAATCGCTAGTGGCGATCGCCATTATCCCCCTCATTGAATGGAACTCATTCAATGAGGGGGATTTTGTATGGCATCAGATGATGGTTCAGGTCAGAGGTATTTCTATCTAGTAGCTACTGGAGCTACTGGATAGGTCGAGTTCATGGCTAAATCGCAAGGGACTCACAGCGCACCATTACCCCATAAAGTCATCACTCGTTTACTCAGGCTAGTCTTGAACTCTAACAGGACTGACGCAGTTTGTTGGAATGGTGGGCGCGACGCGCCCACCATTCCAACGAGTTTATTCAGGCTTAAGCGAGTTGTGCGGAAGTCCTGTCTAGGAGTTTTCGAGCTAGATCCTGCAAACCTATCTCACCAAACATCATGACCAATCATTCGGAGACCAACCAGCCTGATTCTTCCGCCCAGTATTCACAGGCGAAACAGCCTCAGATTCATCATTTCATGACAAATCAAGATGAAAGAGATGAACCCATGATGGGATTGGTGCTGAAAGCGACTCACTTTGCCGCTCAAAAACACAAAGATCAGCGACGGAAGGGACAAGATGCGGCTCCTTACATTAACCACCCCATCGCTCTCGCTCATCTTCTATGGCATACCGCTCAGGTCAGAGATCCGGTAGTCATCACAGCCGCTCTTTTGCACGACACCGTAGAAGACACTGATGCGACGTTAGATGAGATTGAGCAAGAGTTTGGGGCTGAGGTGAAGTCAGTGGTGGCTGAAGTCACCGATGATAAGTCGCTGCCCCAGGCTGTTCGTAAGCAACAACAAATCGACCATGCGCCTCATTTGAGCGATCGCGCCCGTCTTGTAAAACTGGCCGATAAAATCTCAAACCTGACCGATCTTCTGCGAGATCCGCCGATTCAGTGGTCAATCGAGCGCCAGCAAACTTATTTTCAATGGGCGAAGGCCGTTATCGATCCGATCCGGGGGAGTCATTCGGGCCTAGAAGAAATATTTGATCAGATTTATCACCAAGGGATAGAAGCGCTGAAATTAGGCGATCGCACCCCGTAAATTCCTCTGCTGAGCACGGGCAGCTCAAATAAAAAAGCGCCATAGACGCCTGCATCGGATGAGTAGCAAATCTCAAAAGAAGGAGATACAAGGGCTGATTCAGGATTGGGAATAAGGTGTTTCCTGAATACTCATCATCTGCGAGGCACTGCAGCGCTCTAGCTGGAAGGGAACTCGTTAGAGTTATGTGACTTATAGTAGCTTAGAAGAACTATAGAAAAAAGAGGATAATTGAGAGACTTATGATAGATTTAATTCTATACAACGAGCAACGACCTTACTAAAATTGAGGAGAAACGCAGGTGATACACGCAACCCTGCACCAGTTCAAAGTGTTTGAAGCCACAGCCCGTCACGGTAGCTTTACGCGGGCTGCCGAAGAGTTATATTTGACTCAGCCTACGGTCTCAATGCAGGTTAAGCAGTTAACGAAAGCATTGGGGTTGCCGCTGTTTGAGCAAGTGGGTAAACGCCTTTATCTAACCGATGCAGGGCGAGAACTCTACTCGACCTGTCAAGAAATCTTTGATCGATTAGAACAGCTTGAAATGCGTGTTGCTGACTTCAAGGGGATGAAGCAGGGCCGCCTTCGTCTTGCTGTGATTACTACGGCGAAGTACTTCGTGCCACGATTGCTCGGCCCTTTTTGCCAACGCTATCCCGGCATTGACGTATCGCTGATTGTGACCAACCATGAGCGAGCGATCGATCGCCTTGCCAACAACCAAGATGATCTCTATGTCATGAGCCAACTGCCCGCTCATATTGACATCAAGGCTCATCCATTTCTAAACAATCCCCTTGTGGTCATGGCTCCTAAAAGTCATCCGCTGGCACGTGAGCGCAATATCTCTCTAGAGCGGCTGGCTCAAGAGCCTTTTATCATGAGAGAGTCGGGTTCGGGGACGCGAAAAGCAGTGCAAGACATGCTTGAGCACAACGAGATTGAGGTCAAGGTTAGGCTTGAGTTAGGCAGCAATGAGGCGATTAAGCAGGCGATCGCAGGTGGCTTAGGGCTATCGGTGCTGTCTTGCCATACGCTAACTCCTGAAGGCAACACGGGCGAACTCACTATTTTAGATGTAGTGGGGTTCCCGATCGAGCGGCAGTGGTATGTGGTGCATCTCGGCAGCAAGCCGCTCTCTGTGGTGGCAAGCACATTTCTAGATTATCTCAAAGCCGAAGCGACGGGTCTTGCCAATGGGGTCATGGCACTTCAAGAACAATTACTGAGTCAGCATGAATCTGGCCCATCTCCAATGGCAAGATAGAATAGATTTGGTCAAAATTCTATACATTTGCCTTGCCATTTTCTGGCAAGATTGGTTCCATTCGCTTTAGTGAGGGTCACGATTACAGATGGGCAAAGTTGTTGGCATCGACCTGGGGACAACAAACTCCGTTGTTGCAGTGATGGAGGGCGGCAAGCCTATGGTTGTTGCCAATGCTGAAGGCATGAGAATTACTCCATCCGTGGTTGCGTTTAGTAAAGACGGTGATTTGCTGGTGGGGCAAATGGCACGACGGCAGACCGTACTCAACCCTCAAAACACGTTTTTTGGGGTCAAGCGCTTCATGGGGCGCAAATATACCGAATTGAGTCCTGAGTCGAAGCGTGTCCCCTACACGATTCAGCGAGACGATCAGGGCAATATTAAGGTCAAGTGTCCTCGAATGCAGCAAGATTATGCCCCTGAGCAAGTCTCTGCCATGATTTTGCGGAAATTGGTCGAAGAGGCGTCACGATATCTGGGAGAAGAGGTGACAGGAGCCGTCATCACCGTTCCGGCCTACTTTAACGATGCTCAACGGCAGGCCACTCGCAACGCTGGGCGAATTGCAGGGCTAGACGTAAAGCGAATCTTGAACGAACCGACTTCAGCCTCCCTTGCTTACGGTTTAGAAAAGCGTCAGAGCGAGAGAATTCTGGTGTTTGATTTGGGCGGCGGCACTTTTGACGTATCAATTCTTGATGCGGGCGATGGCGTGTTTGAGGTGCGCGCGACGAGCGGTGATACCCAACTGGGGGGGAGCGATTTCGATCGGCGTATTGTCGATTGGTTAGCCGAGCAGTTTTTGGACGCAGAAGGTTTAGATTTGAGGCGCGATCGCCAAGCCCTTCAGCGGTTGATGGAAGCCGCAGAGAAAGCCAAAATCGAGCTGTCTGGCGTTGCCGTGACCGACATTAATTTGCCGTTTATCACGGCAACGAGTGAAGGCCCCAAGCACTTAGAAACACGCTTGACTCGGTCTCAGTTTGAAGGGCTGTGTAGTGATCTGGTTAGTCGCTTGCGTATTCCGGTGCAGCAAGCCATGGCAGATGCTCGCCTTAATCCGGCCCAAATCGATGATGTAGTGTTGGTCGGGGGCGCAAGCCGAATGCCGATGGTGCATGATTTGGTGCGATCGCTCTTAGGCCGCGAGCCCAGTCAAAACGTCAATCCTGATGAGGTAGTGGCGATCGGAGCCGCCATTCAAGCAGGCATTTTGACCCAAGAAATCCGAGATATTTTATTGCTGGACGTGACACCTCTATCCCTGGGGCTGGAGACGATTGGGGGCGTCATGAAAAAGCTGATTCCCCGCAATACGACAATTCCAGTGCGGCGCTCAGATAGCTTTTCGACTGCCGAAGATAACCAGACACTAGTCGAGGTTCACGTGATGCAGGGCGAGCGTGAAATGGGAGTTGACAACAAATCTCTCGGACGATTCAAGCTGATGGGCATTCCCCCAGCACCCCGAGGCATCCCGCAAATTGCCGTGTCATTTGACATTGACGCCAACGGTATTTTGCAGGTCACCGCAATGGACAAAACGACAGGGCGGGAGCAGGGGCTGACGATTCAGGGAGCCTCAACCCTCAGCGAAGCTGAAATTAACCGCATGATTCAAGAAGCGGCGCAATTTTCAGACTATGACCGAGAGCGCCGCGAGCGCATTGAGAAGCGCAACCGAGCCGAAGCGATGACCTTCCAGGCTGAGCGGCAGCTCCGTGAAGTAGCGCTCGACTTTGGCATGCAGTTTGCGAATCAATATCGTCGTCGAATCGAGAGCCTGGTCGATGAGCTACGTGACTGTCTCAAGCGAGATGACGAACGTGGCATTGACATCGCCCAAGCTGACTTACAGGATGCACTCTACGACCTGCGCCGCGAAGTCTATCAGTTTGTAGAATCTGAGGAAGACGAAGGATTCTTCAGCAGCATCAAGCGCACCATTACGGGCGAAAAAGACGACTACGATATGGGAGGCACTTACGGGAAAAACCCCTACAGTCGAGACCCCTATGGTCGAGAGCCAAAAGGGCGCGAGCCATTGGGCCGCAATGCCCCTAGCCGCGATCCGTATGACCGAGATTCCTACAGTCGAGACCCCTATGGTCGAGAGCCAAAAGGGCGCGATCGCTTTCGCGACGACTACGATGACTACTCTAATCGGCGGCGTGCTGGACGAGGATCACAACCCGCTCGCTACGATGACGACTGGGACGATGACGACGATTGGTTATAATCGCGCTTGCCCCACTTCACGAGCCATAACTCACTGTCCACCCTATGGAAAACTTTCGGAACTACTACGATATTCTAGGCGTTCCTAGAGAAGCGTCTCCCGAAGAGATCAAGACAGCGTATCGCAAGCTGGCTCGCCGTTATCATCCCGACCTCAACCCTGGGGATAAATCAGCAGAAGATCAGTTTAAAGACATCGGGGAGGCGTATGAAGTTCTTTCTGATGTCGATAAGCGCAGCCAGTATGACGAGTTCAGCAAATTCTGGAAACAAAAAGGATTTAAAGCGAGTGGGCGATCGCGCACTCGTACCAACGGTCGTGCCAGCCGCTTTCCCGATGACTTAGACTTCAGCGAATATCAAGACTTCAATACCTTTGTGGATGAGTTGCTCAATCGTCAAGGCGGCGTCACGGCACCCCGTTCTCGCTCAGCAACTCAGGCAGCTTCGCGCTCAGGGGCCAGAGAATCGAGAAATCCGCCTCGCCGAGAATCTCGAAGTGCGGCTCCTCGACCTGAGCCTTTTCGGAATGGCGATCCTCGAAATCCTGCTTCTAACACAGCACCTCCGCCCAATCGCACCTATCGTCCAGAGCCAGGTCGCGCTTCACAGAGTTTTGGCGATCGCCCTCCTCGCCGCAGCACCGTTGAGGCACGGCTCACCATTCCCCTCGAAAAAGCCTACAGCGGCGGACAAGAGCGAATTCGCTTAGAAGATGGGCGATCGCTTGATGTAACTTTGCCGGCTTACATCACAACAGGCCAGCGACTCCGGCTCAAAAATCAGGCCGCCGATGGTTCTGATCTGTTCTTAGAAATTGAAGTAGAGTCGCATCCGCTGTTTAAGCTGTCGCTCCCCGATGTAGAATGCCGCATTCCCATAACCCCTAGCGAAGCGGTGCTAGGAAGCTCTATCGACGTACCTACCTTAGATGGTTGGGTCAAGATGAAGCTGCCATCCAGTGTCAACTCAGGGCAAAAGCTGCGGCTTGCAGGCAAAGGCTACGCCATGAGAGGAGAAAAAGGCGATCAAATTGTAGAACTGCTGGTGGTGATTCCACCAACTCCCACAGCCCAAGAACAAGAAGCCTATGAGCGCCTTCGCCGAGTCGAAAAATTCAGTCCTCGTGCAGATTTAATGTCATAAAGACAGGACTGACGCAGTGTATTGAAAGGGTGGGCGCGACGCGCCCACCCTTTCAACGAGTTTATTCAGGCTTAGGCGAGCCGTGCGTGAGCCCTGAAATATGAAACTTCAGTCCACAAATGCAACGGGGGAGGAGCGTCAGTTCACTCGCTGAAGCTCAATCTAGCATTGAGGCAAAAAACTATCCTACGCAAGCTGTCAAAATTTAAGGCTATTTATCTAGCAACACGGTTTAGACTTCTATATTTAATTTAATAGCAACCTTGAACAGCTTTATTGTAAGCTGATTTACTCAAGTCGATTTAGATTCATAGTTAAATTCACAGCTTAGATTCATAGTTGAATTCATAGCTTGTATGTGCCGATAGGAATCGGCCTGCTCTTACATAAGAGCCCAGTAGATAACGGTCATCATGCTGCAATCGCTCAGGAAGAGGATGGAATCAAACGCACCAACCCTTCATCCATCTGCTCCATCAACAACTCAAGCGCCTCGTAGTCCACTTCAGAGACATATCCCGTGCGCGTTAGCTCACTATTGATAGCGTCTTCAATAGCAGGGGTGAGTTGCTTCAGATCCAAAGCTCTCTCGACAAGCCGACGAACCATACTTGGAGTGTTTATCATAGGTGACATGCCTTAGTTGCAATTGTGGAAACAGACACATGCCTCACGATCAGACACAGGCATCACTTGTCCGCTACATGCCTTCTATTCTCCGATGTCTAGATGTTCAGAGGGGTGATCGATAGCTACGGCCAGTGTGATTCTCGTCACACTGGCTCAGAGAATGCCTGTAGCTATCGACTCAGCGATAACCTCAAAAAACCTGGCCAACTCAGCTATTTTTTTAATTGACTATCCTCGCATTTGTAGCTGTAGTCAGCTTATTTAGGACATTGTCATTTTTGTGGACGCGCGGTGTGCGTCCACAAAAATGGCCTAATGCGACTGGCTGTAGCTACATCTATTAATCTTGCTAATTTTTGAACGCCTTAAATGGAATCGTATCGAGAGATACGCCGAAAAATTTAGATTTCATTAAAATTTAAGAACGTCCGTAAAAGTGAATCAACGCTTTTTTGAGTTAAGGAGCTGCTGATTTACAGCAACAGGCTACCTTAGTACAAAAGTATTGAAGAGGATATGAGATAATTAAGTTCTTCTTCGCTCTGTTTCTATGTAGCTAGGTTTTTGAGGATATTTTGAAATCATGCAACAGAAATTAAACAGCCTTCAGGCTGAAACTTTTCAACTTTCTGGCCACATTAACGCATCTAGTGTTGACGAGTGCCAGAAGACTTTAATTGACGCTCTATCGTCAAGTTCTTGCTCGACATTTGTTGTAGACATGCAAAACGTCGAATCACTCGACAGCGCTGGTTTGATGGCTCTTGTAGCTGCGCTCAATTTTGCACAAGATCAAGGGAAAGCATTTACAGTCACGAATGTTTCGGATGCATTGCGCATTATCTTCGAGTTGACGCAGCTTGACCAAGCTTTTGTTATCAACGAAGGCACATCAAATCTAGAGCTGGCTGCCGCATAGACGTTAGGCTTTGCTGAGCATGAGTATTGGGAATTCAATGGCAACATTGACTCTCTCAGGTATTCAGCATCATATTTTGCGAAATATATGCTTTGCAAAACATGTGTACTTTGGATAAGCTGGCCTACCACTAGTGCAGGTACACTACTTAGCTCAACAGCAATGCCATACTATCTGATAGCTGGCACTCCTGGAAATAGGTTTTTTAACCTACTGTGGAATTAAATTCGACTCCAAAGTAGCAAGGTCTCCAAAAGTTGACTCTTGTCAGGAGTTTTTCAAGTCTAGCGACTTGGTTAACGCACATCAACCGATGTGCGTTTTTTAGGTGTGGCTCTGAAAATAATGTAGACCTGGAAAGCTAAAGCCCCAAAGCAAACAAAGCGTTAGACATCCAGGCTGAGCAATGCCCCCCAACAAAGAATTAAAGCTCGTCTAACGTCAAAACTGCAATGAATAGAGGCGAATTGCGATATCTGAGCATGAGGTCTACTAAAGCACCCTTTGGATTCGTCTCGAAAGCGAGAGCTAGCGTTTACCGTTTACATTTAAAAGTACGATCGCCAGAAGGTCGATCTACAATAGCGAGCAGTCTGTAAATTGTTGGCTCGTTTCAGGCATTCATAAAACCATTAAGTTTAAGCAGCATTAGGCATTCTCTGTGACACTTGCGATCGAACAACTGATTAACACTGAAGTCTCGCGCCCAGCACGCTACTTGGGCAATGAAAGGGGTGCCGTCCATAAACCTTGGGACTCTGCTGCTGTGCGATGGGTCTTGACCTATCCCGAAGTGTATGAGGTCGGCGCATCTAATCTAGGGCATATCATTCTCTACAGCATTCTGAATGCTCAACCTCGGCAATTGTGCGATCGCGCATATCTGCCCGCTGCCGACCTTACAACTAAGTTGAGAGAGTCTCAAACCCCTCTGTTTGCCGTCGAGGCTCGGCGATCGCTCATCGACTACGACATCTTAGGGTTTAGCCTCAGCTACGAGCTGGGCGCGACTAATATTCTTGAAATGCTCAGTCTGGCGCAAATTCCGCTGACCTGGCGCGATCGCAACACAGCCAGCACGGCTTCAACTCCCTGGGATGTCAGCCAGGGGAGCTATCCTCTTATTTTTGCCGGAGGGCAAACCGCGACTGCCAACCCTGAGCCCTACGCCGATTTCTTTGATTTCGTTGCCCTTGGAGATGGCGAAGAGTTGTTGCCCGAAATCGGGCTGATTATCGAAGAAGGGAAAGAAGCAAAGCTGAGCCGTGAAGAGATTCTGCTCGATCTGGCCCAGGTTCCTGGGGTTTACGTCCCTCAGTTCTACGACTTGCATGATGACGGGACGATCCAACCCAATCGTGTCGGGGTGCCTCAACGCATATTGCGGCGCGTTGCTGACCCCATGCCCGCTTATTCAATCGGGCTGGTTCCTTATGTGGAGACCGTACACGATCGCCTCACCCTCGAAGTTCGGCGAGGCTGCACCCGTGGCTGCCGCTTTTGTCAACCCGGCATGCTCACCCGTCCGGCTCGTGATGTTGATCCGGCTGATGTCGTAGACACCATCGAGATGGGCATGAGAGAGACTGGATTCAATGAATTTTCGCTACTTTCTCTGAGCTGTTCAGACTATCTTTCTCTGCCTGCAGTCGGGCTAGAAATCAAAAACCGTCTCCACGATCAAAACATTTCACTGACTCTACCCAGTCAGCGGGTCGATCGGTTTGACGAAAACATCGCGAACATCATTGGCGGTACGCGCAAAGGCGGCCTCACCTTTGCGCCTGAGGCCGGGACTCAGCGAATGCGCGACATCGTTAATAAAGGCTTAACGAACGAAGAACTGCTGCGGGGCGTTAAAACCGCCTATGAGCAAGGATGGGACAAGGTTAAGCTTTACTTCATGATCGGCCTACCCGGAGAAACAGACGCCGATGTTGTGGGCATTGCAGAAACTCTGCAGTGGCTCCAGCGAGAATGCATAAGCAATCGACGTAGACCCATTCACTTCAACGTCACGATTTCAAACTTTACCCCCAAGCCCCACACGCCGTTCCAGTGGCACTCTGTCTCAACCACCGAGTTTGAGCGCAAGCAAGCCCTGTTGCGACAGGAGTTTCGCTCCATTCGAGGGCTCAAAGCAAACTTCACCGACGTTCGCATCTCTGCCATGGAAGATTTCATTGGCCGGGGCGATCGCCGTCTAGCCCCCGTCGTGCAGAGAGCCTGGGAATTGGGCGCAGGCATGGATTCCTGGTGGGAAAGCCTAGAACGTGCGTTTGCAGCCTGGACTCAAGCGATTGATGAATCGGGGCTAACGTGGAAATATCGCCAAGTCGATCAGGGCGAATGGAATGTATTTCACGATGCATCAGGTTCGACTTGCGATCTCGATACTCCTTTGCCGTGGGATCACATCGATACAGGAATTGAAAAATCTTGGCTGCAAGCTGATCTGCACCGTGCTCTAGAAGCAGCCACGGTTCCAGACTGTGCCTTTGAAGGATGCTCTCACTGTGGCATCTGCGGCACAGACTTTGGCCATAATGTGGTCGTCGCGCCTCCACCCATTCCAGAATTTTCGGGCGAGTTTGTGCCCAATCGGGAGCGATCGCAGCGCCTTCGAGTTCAGCTTGGGAAACATCGAGATATGGCGCTCACCAGTCACTTAGATCTGGTACGCCTGCTCGATCGCGCGATTCGTCGAGCCGATTTGCCGATTTCTTTTACCGGGGGATATCATCCTGGACCGCGCATTTCTCCGGCCAACGCCCTCTCACTCGGCATCACGAGTTCTGCTGAAATTATCGACTTTGAATTGACCCAAGCGATTCAACCGGGCGAGTTTAAGCAACGACTGGCCGCTCAGCTTCCTGCCGATATTCCTGTATACGATGTCGAGTCAGTAGAGCTAACATCACCTGCTGCGACTAAAGTTCTTGAAAAAGCAGAATATTATGTGATCGTTGCACTCAGCCCTGATTCCAACATCAGTTCCGAAGACGTAGATAGTTCCGAAGACGTAGATACAGAGTCTTGGCAACACTGGGTTCAAGCTGTTCTAGATGCTCCAAAAATTCTGATGGAGAAGACAAGCAAGTCAGGCAAAGTGCAGTCGCTCAATATTCGCGATCGCCTATTTGAACTCCAGTGGATGGGTAGCGCTATTCCCGATCAGGTTGCGTCTGCAATGCGGCCTGCAACCGTTTGTGCCATTGAGGCAACGAGTATGGCATCTGTTGAGGGAGGGCGATCGCCAGCAGCAACCCTCCGCTTTATTGGCACCTGTCACAACGACGGCAACCTTCTCCGCCCAGAACATCTCCAGCACATGATTGAAGTCGTCTCAGGGCAATCCCTTGACATCCTTCATATCCATCGCAGCCAGCTTTTCATCGGTACAGACTAGCTGTGCTCAACGTTTAGGAGATAAGGACGTTTAGCAGATAAGTATGTGAGTAGGTGGACAAAAATAAACGTAGGTATATGTAGGTTGTGGTTGAGGAACGTTGGCAAAGCCTTGCCGAAGGCAATAACCCAACGTCCGCATGGGTTACGCTTCGCTAACCCATCCTACGCAAGCAGTAAATATTTAAGGCGACCTACTTAGTCAAAACTAAAGCTATCTGAGTGTGTCCTCCGTCAGGGAGCCCACACTCAGATAGCATCGTTTCGTTATGGCTACCGACTTAACTGTTGTAAAAAACCAGAATACGAAACAAAGCCTCCATCCTGATTAATTAAATTATTCATTACTTTAATTAATCATTTAGAGATGTGGCGAATTCTCAACTGCAAGCTATAATGCATGTCATAAGAGATGAGGCTTATGCTAGCAAGGTTTTCTACATCAACTCCTTGCTCAGGTCGGGCAGCAGATTGAAATAGCTTCATTTTCACAGAATTCTCCCAATGTTCTTTCCAGGTAAGGTAACAGGCGCAAAGTTTGTTGATGTCTGTCTTGTCAAATTCACCTGTTCTTATCAGCATTAAGCTGTTTTCAGATGAAGCCTTGACCACCAGAATCTGAGATAACTCAGATTTTATTCAGGGATGGGAGTAGCTTCGTGACCTCCAGGCTTCGGTCAAAAGAGAGGCTCATCTTGATGGGCGCATATTTTTTGACGGCTGTAGGAATACCCAATTGTTATTAGGATGCCGATGGCATATCAAAGGTTGAGGAAGTTGGATGCCTAAACAAATCATTATTGCTGAGCAGCATCGGATTGCGGCTGTTTTTTCAGAAGATCAAATCCAAGAATTGATTGTTGCAAAGGGAACGCACCAGGTCAGCGATATTTATGTCGGCACAGTCGAGAATGTGCTGCCTGGTATTGACGCGGCTTTTGTGAATCTTGGAGATCCAGATCGCAACGGATTTATTCATGTGAGTGATCTAGGGCCGCTACGCTTGAAGCGAGCAGCAGGTTCAATTACAGAACTGCTTGCCCCTAGACAAAAAGTTCTGGTTCAGGTGATGAAGGAGCCGACCGGAAATAAAGGCCCTCGACTCACAGGTAACGTTAGCCTTCCAGGTCGTTATCTCGTGCTAATGCCGTTTGGTCGTGGCGTTAATCTGTCGCGCCGCATTCGCAACGAGAATGAGCGGAACCGTCTGCGCGCGCTGGCCATCTTAGTGAAGCCTGCGGGCATGGGCGTTCTGGTGCGCACAGAGGCCGAAGGGATGGCCGAAGAAGCCATTATTGAAGATTTAGAATTTCTGCAAAAGCAATGGGAAAATATTCAGCAAGAGGCTCTGACCACGCGCCCTCCCAGCTTGCTCAATCGAGATGATGACTTTATCCAGCGAGTACTGCGAGATATGTACAGTGCTGACGTCAACCGGATTGTGGTTGATCAGCACACAGGCATGAAGCGGGTGAAGCAGCACCTCATGAGCTGGAACGGTGGGAAGTCTCCTCAGGGAGTATCAATTGACCATCATCGAGAGCGGATACCGATTCTGGAATATTTCAGGGTCAACGCAGCAGTCAGAGAAGCGCTGAAACCTAGGGTTGACCTCCCTTCTGGGGGCTATGTTGTGATTGAGCCGACTGAAGCCCTGACCGTCATTGACGTCAACTCAGGGTCTTTCACTCGTTCTGCAACCGCACGAGAAACCGTCCTATGGACAAACTGTGAAGCCGCAGAGGAGATTGCTCGTCAACTTCGGCTTCGAAATATTGCAGGAGTGATCATCGTCGATTTCATCGATATGGACTCCCGCCGAGATCAGCTCCAAGTCTTAGAACAGTTCAATCGCAGCATTCGTTCTGACAAGGCGCGGCCTCAGATTGCTCAACTCACAGAGTTAGGACTGGTAGAGCTAACGCGTAAGCGACAAGGGCAAAATATTTATGAGCTGTTTGGGCACACCTGTCCTGCCTGCGAGGGGTTGGGGCATTTGGTGCATCTGCCCGGTGAAGCAGAACCTGTTATTTCTACTGTCTTGCCTGCGACATTAGAACACGCGATTCAAGAACCTCGTCTTGCTTCGAGAGAGTCTACCGATGCTGATGATTTAGAGTCTGATTCTTCATCTGACCTGCAAGAGCTAGATTTGCTCAATCACCCAAGCTATCAAGAACGGGGTAGCCGCAGTCGCAGTCGCCGCCGTCGTCGCGGGCCTGAGTCATCTCCTACGTCTGCCAAATCAGCTTCCCCTAGCCGATCGCCATCTTCAGATGAACCGCTGCCCAGCCCAATGCCCAAAACGCGGAACGACAATGGCGATCGCGCTCCTGTCAGTGTTAGCAGTAGCGTCAGTAGTAGCAATGAGCGGTCGAGCAACAGCCGAACTGAGGTCGCATCAGAGGCACCGCCAGAACGGTCTGAGCGTCGGTCGAGTCGCAGCCGCCGCAGTAGCAGCACTCCTCCAGAAGTCGTTTTTGTCGAAATGACAGAGCAAGAGCAAGATATCTACGCTCTCATGGGTATTTCACCTCTAGTGCTTGCAACAGATACGGTGAAAGACCCGAAAAGCGCAATCGTCAATGTCGCAGCACCGGGAGAAGCCCCAAAGCTGACAGAGACCACTCAGCCCCAAGACACGCATGTAGAATCAAAGCCCAGTAACGATCAGCCGCCATTGCCTAAAACTAAGGCTTTTTTGGAAGCCCAGGCAGAAGAAGCAAAATCGTCTGCCTCTGAAGAACCAGATACTCCACCTGCACCCAAAAAGGTTGTCACGGTCGGAGCCTCTGCCTCTGCTCCTGTTTCTGAGGATGAGCAAGAAGAAGAAGAAGCCCCAGCCGCAAAATCATCATCTACCCGCCGTCGTCGCCGTCGTTCTTCTGCATCTGAGTAGCGACAACGGCTCAGGAGATGAGATGAGATGTTTGACGAAAGTATCTTACAGGAGTCAGACTCACAGACACCTGACTTACTCAGTAAATCGCGTCTAGCCTCACCAGCCGACTCTCGGCACATTGCGGGAGTCGATGAGGTGGGCAGGGGTGCGCTGTTTGGCCCAGTCGTTGCAGCCGCAGTCGTGTTACCTCCAGAGGCAGTGGCATTCTTGACGAATGCCGGGGTGACAGACAGCAAAAAGCTATCTGCGACACAGCGCGATCGCCTCTACGAGACGATTTTGAATGTCGCTATTTCGTGTCGAGTCGGCTATGCCTCAGTACGAGAAATCGATCGGATCAATATTCTTCACGCGAGTCTCTTAGCCATGAGACGGGCGATCGCCCGTCTCACTCCCCAGCCAGAGCTTTGCTTGATTGATGGCAATCAGCGAGTCCCCCATCTGCCCATGGCACAGCAGACTATTATCAAAGGTGATCTGCACTGTTTGGCGATCGCCGCCGCTAGCATCATCGCAAAAGTTTGGCGCGATCGCCTTATAATCCGCCTTGCAGCTCGATATCCCGGCTACGATTTAGCCAAAAATAAAGGCTACGGAACCCCCGCCCATTGCCGAGCTCTAACAGAAATAGGCCCAACGCTTTATCATCGACAATCATTCAAAGTGTGCAGAGAGGCCCAAGAGCAACAGAATTTATCGAGAAAGCCCAAAGACAGAGACAACCCGCAGTCGGCTCAGCTTAGTCTTGACTCACCGATGGAGTTAAAGGATTAGGCACACATCCTTTAACCCGACACTTTAATCCGCCACTGTTTAAGTCTTACAGGGCTTACGCAGTTTGTTGAAAGGATGGGCGCGACGCGCCCACCCTTTCAACGAGTTTATTCAGGCTTAGGCGAGTTGTGCGTAAGTCCTGTCTTACATAGCGATCCTAAATGATTTGTGAGACTGCTATAGACCTAGCTCATGGGCTCAGATATCTTCTCCAAAGCAGTTGATTTTCCCTAAATTAATGACTGATCCGGCGCTAATGCAGATGTCGATGACGTTTGCACGGCTTGAGTTTGGGTTTTTACCCAGGCACGATAGTCAGCAATAAGCTGATGCATTAAACGCTGCTTGATCGTCATCAGCACACTGCCCAGCAAACCATTGCCCGTCCGCTCTAAAATGAGGCGTGGTGTAAACTCAAGCGGCGGCGGAACATTCACTTCGACCTGTAGATCTGCACGACCGACTAGATGCGTTTTCCCATCGCGCTCTATTGGAGACAGCTCTCCGGCGAGGGTCAGGTTAAATCGCTGGTCAATAAAGTCAACCCCGTGAATTTTACAACCCACTGACTTCAGATGAATCGTGCCATCTGAGTCAGCCCAAAGTTTCATATCTACCGTGGGTTGAATACTCAGAATCAGAAAACTGAGAGGCCGCATCTTTAATCGAAACACGTCGCGTGCAAGCGACTCGGTGCGCTTAGGGTCAACTAAGGCTCGAATCACGCGATGGGGCTGGCGCAAATAATGCTGAATTGGGACAGATTGCTCTGGCACCGCAATATCAACAGTCTGTGAGGATTGGAATCGAGCAAACATTTAGAAAAACAGACCCGTGTTGTAGGCTTCTTAATATAGCGTAACAATATTCTCAGGAAATGATTCTTAATCACAACGATCTTTAATCACAATGAGTATAAGGCGCTGCGGCTACGGGCGTAAACGAAATCGTCGTCAATCACTCGACGGGGTCAAAAGCTGTAAATCTATCTAATCAGAAAGAGACTATGACCGATTCCCTTGCTTTTTTAGGTCCTGCTGGAACGTATGCCGAGGCTGCTGCATTGGCTTGTGCCCAATGGTGGCAGCGAGAAGTCGATACCCAGTTTCAATTGCGCCCCTATGGCAGCATTTTCCAAGCACTTCAAGCTGCTGCGACTCAGGAATGCAACTTTGCGATTGTGCCCGTAGAAAATTCGATTGAGGGCAGTGTCAATATGACGCTGGATACGCTGTGGCAGTTCGACACCTTACAAGTGCAGCAAGCATGGGTTTTGCCGATCTCTCATGCGCTACTGTCTCAAGCCGATGATATTCAAAAGATTGAGGCGGTCTATTCTCATCCTCAAGCCCTCGCACAGTGCCAAGGCTGGCTCCAAAAACACCTACCCCAAGCAAAACTCGTTCCTACCCGATCAACGACTGAAGCCCTTCACCATTTAGAAGAAACCCCGACCCGTGGTGCGATCGCCTCGCGGCGGGCGGCCAAGATTTATCACTTGCCAGTTTTGGCACACCCCATCAACGATCATCCAGACAATTGCACCCGGTTTTGGCTGATGAGTTCTCAGCAGTCGTCATCGGGTAGCCACTCTTCACTGGCATTTAGCCTACCGTCCAATGCTCCTGGAGCGTTACTGAAGCCGCTTCAATTCTTTGCAGAGAGAAACATCAACATGAGCCGCATCGAGTCGCGCCCAACCAAACGAGCGCTCGGCGAATACGTGTTTTTCATCGATATCGAACGCAATCTCAGCAGCCCTGACATTGATTCAGGTCTGGAAGAATTGAAAAAGTACACGGAAACGCTGAAGATTTTTGGCAGCTACTCCATCCACGCTGCAACTTAGGCGATGCCTTGCCAAGAGGCTATGCCTTGCAAAGAATGGACAGATGCGCGCATATTGCCCGTGAAGCGAGCGAGACGCTCGCACTGGGTCGGTCGGGTAAATTCTTTATCGAAGTTACCTCTCGAAGTTACCTAAGGCAGCGCATCTTTAAGCGCTGTACGGGCGGCAAGGTGGTTGCGAGTTGAACTTAGAATCTCTGCTTCACGTCCTAGACGAGTCTCAGTACTCTGCATCTCAAGCAGAATTTGCTGCTCAGACGCCACCCCATAAAGATTATTGGCTACCCAGTAAGACAATTCCCGAGGCAAATCGGGAATATCATCAGGCAGCTCAATAGCCTGCCCGGTCAGCTTGGCTGAAAGATGCACCACATCCTGAAGCAACTGCCCCACTTCGGTTGCTAGCCCTTTCATATCGCGCTCTGTCGGCTCATCCTCCAGCCACTCCACAAGCCCGACGTAGTAAGGCTTTTCGCGCACATATTCGAGCACTCGAAATCGCTGCTGACCGACTGTCATAATGTCCATCCGATCGTCAGAGAGTCGGTGATATTGAACGACCTCGGCACAGCAGCCCACATCTGCAACTTTGCCCTCGCTCGGATCAACCATCAGCACGCCAAAACGGCGATCGCTCTGAAGAATGGTTTGCATCATAATGCGATAGCGTGGCTCAAAGATATGTAGCGGTAATGGACAACCCGGAAACAACACGAGCTCAGACAGAGGGAAAAGAGGCAGTTCTCGCACGGCAACAGAGGAAGAAGAAGACATCGAGATAGGTTGCTCTAAATAACGGTGTGTGGAATATTCTGACTGTGAAAGATACAGACTGTGAAAGATTCGGACAAGAAAATAATATCTTTACGCGTTAGCTTCAGCGCTTCCGCACAAACTCCAGCGCTTCTGCACAAAGCTTAGGCAAATCGCTCACAACAGCTTCAAAGTCGAAGCATAAATGCACAAAATAATGATGAAGCCTTGCATATTCATAATATTCCTTTACAGTCTATCGCATGAATCTATCCCGTGAAATGGAATTGGCTCCGAATCGAAGCCGCATGACTCGGTAGAATGATGCTTGTTTCCATCGGTCATCATTTTCTTTTCCGCCCTTTATCTCTCCCATCATGGCTGCCCAATCTTCAACACCTTTTTCGCCTCAAGAAATCGCCTCAGAAGGCATTAAGCCCAACGAATACGAAGAAATAGTAGATCGACTTGGGCGGCATCCCAACAAAGCCGAACTGGGTATGTTTGGGGTGATGTGGTCAGAACACTGCTGCTACAAAAACTCTAAACCGCTGCTGACGCAATTTCCGACGACGGGCGATCGCATTCTCGTGGGGCCAGGAGAAAATGCTGGCGTCGTTGATTTTGGCGATGGCCTGCATGTGGCATTCAAAATCGAATCTCACAATCACCCTTCTGCGGTTGAGCCATTTCAGGGTGCAGCAACGGGAGTGGGCGGCATCCTGCGAGATATTTTCACCATGGGAGCACGCCCCGTTGCAATTCTCAACTCTCTCCGATTTGGCAGCTTAGACAATGGCCGAACTCGCAGACTCTTTAGCGGGGTGGTCTCTGGCATTGCTCACTACGGCAACTGTGTCGGCGTGCCGACGGTCGGCGGAGAAGTGTACTTTGACCCCGCCTATGGGGGCAATCCTTTGGTCAATGCCATGGCGATCGGCCTCATGGAAACGCCAGATATTGTCAAAGCTGGAGCCGTAGGCATAGGAAATCCCGTCTTGTATGTAGGCTCTACCACCGGGCGAGACGGCATGGGCGGAGCCAGTTTTGCAAGTGCTGAACTGAGTGACGACTCTCTCGACGATCGCCCCGCCGTTCAAGTCGGCGACCCGTTTCTAGAAAAATCGCTGATTGAGGCTTGCCTAGAAGCCTTCAAAACAGGCGCGGTGGCGGCAGCTCAAGACATGGGCGCGGCTGGCATTACCTGTTCTACATCAGAAATGGCCGCGAAAGGGGGAGTCGGCATTGAGCTGGATCTCGATCTCATTCCCCACCGAGAAACAGGCATGGTTCCGTATGAGTACCTGCTCTCTGAGTCTCAAGAAAGAATGCTGTTTGTTGCTCACAAAGGGCGCGAGCAAGAACTTATCGATATCTTCCATCGCTGGGGACTCCATGCCGTGGTGGCAGGCATCGTGATTCGAGATCCTATCGTGCGCATTTTGTTTAAGGGGGCGATCGCCGCTGAGATTCCTGCCTCTGCCCTCGCTGACAACACGCCCCTCTACCCTCGCGAATCACCAGCCGAACCGCCTGCTTATGCTCGCCAAGCTTGGCAGTGGGATGTGTCACGGCTTCCCGCCTGCACAGCCCAAGGCATTGCGCTCCAGACGAGTCCAGGTTCAGATTCGAATCAAACGACCTGGTCTGAGGTGTTGCTGACTCTTCTGGACAGCCCAACCATTGCATCCAAACGATGGATCTACCGACAATATGACCATCAGGTGCAAAACAATACCGTGCTCTTTCCCGGTGGGGCAGATGCCACCGTGATTCGGGTGCGGCCTCAAATCGCAACAGAAGCGACAAGTTCACTCCCTCCAAATTCAAACGCTCGTCTCAAGGGCATTGCCGCCACCGTAGACTGCAACGCCCGCTACGTTTACCTCAACCCGTTTGAGGGTGCAAAAATGGCTGTGGCCGAAGCCGCCCGCAACCTCAGCTGCGTAGGCGGCGAGCCGCTAGCTGTGACCGATAATCTCAACTTTGGCAGTCCTGAAAAACCTGTGGGCTACTGGCAGTTGTCAGAAGCCTGTCGAGGCTTAGCGGAAGCCTGCGATCGCTTCTCCACACCTGTAACAGGCGGCAATGTCTCTCTTTATAACGAGACGCTCGATAGCGCAGGAACGCCAACGCCCATCTACCCCACCCCTGTGGTGGGCATGGTGGGGCTGGTGCCCGATATTTCGAAAACCTGTGGTCAAGGGTGGCAGCAAGAAGGCGATCGCATCTATCTCCTAGGTCGGCTAGTGCCTAATCTTGCAGAGGCAGAGCATGCCCTGACTCTGGGAGGTTCTGAATATCTCGCTGTGGTGCATCACACCGTCGCCGGACAGCCTCCGCAGGTGGACTATGATCTAGAACGCCAAGTGCAACAGGCTTGCCGCACGGGAATTCAACAGGGGTGGATTCGGTCGGCTCACGACTGCGCCGAAGGAGGATTGGCGATCGCCCTGGCCGAATCGTGTCTCGGCGGTCAGAGAGGGGCGCAAATTCAGGTTCCTGTTCCTGCTGAAGGAAATGGGGACTCTCAGTTCCGGTGGGACACACTGCTCTTTGGGGAGGGCGGAGCCCGCATTGTCGTATCGGTTGCCGCTGATCAGCAGGCGGCATGGGAAGACTTTCTAACCACTCAATTGGGCGATCGCTGGCTTCACATCGGCACGGTGGAGAGTAGCCAGCACGCTCTTCGCTGTCGCACCAGCGATGGAGTAGATCTGATCGAGGCCAGCCTTGAAGAGATGGGCGATCGCTGGCAATTTGCAATCGAGCGCCGGATGAGCTGAGAAGAAGATCCTTACATTTTTGGAGTGATCCCCCCAAAACACGGTGCTTCACGGCTTCATGATTTTATCGGTAGCAATGTTACCTAACATTACGCTACTGTAAGGATGTGAAGGTTGTTAATAATTATTTAACCTATTCATATTTTTGGAGAGCTGGAGGTTTCTTGCAACGAAATCAGCGATTTTGGAACTGGTTTTTATGATTCGGGTCTTTCATGATGCTCAGTGAAGCCATGTTCTGAAATAGGCACGAGTTCCTCAGCGTTAGCATCATGTCCTTCGAATTTTTAGCCCATCGTTCGAATTCGCACAGCTTGAATCAAATATGCAGACTGTTTAGATACTCTGTCACTTAACTCATCGCCGCCTTAGGTAGGAGCTGTACTGCCGCATGATGTTCAACGACCCCGATGCCGTTTTATCGGAAGTTCAACCAACTTCTGAGCTGATTTCCTCTAACGAAGCCCCAGAAACACTGAGCCAGCCTCCAGACAAGCCTGAAGAATCCTGTGGGGTGTTCGGCATATACGCCCCTGGAGAAGAAGTCGCTAAACTCAGTTACTTTGGTCTTTTTGCGCTCCAGCACCGAGGTCAAGAAGCGGCAGGCATCGCAACATTTGACGAAGGGCAAATTCACATTTACAAAAATTCTGGGCTGGTCTCTCAAGTATTCCACGAAGGGATTTTGAACCAGCTCACGGGTACCCACGCCATTGGTCACACTCGCTACTCCACCACTGGGTCAAGCCGCGTTGCCAATGCTCAACCCTTTGTTGTGAGTACCCGCCTCGGCTCTTTGGCCTTGGCTCACAATGGCAACCTCGTCAACGCTTACGAACTGCGACAAGAGTTTGCCGCCTCAGAGTTTTCTCCTGTCACAACCACCGACTCAGAAATGATTGCCCTGGCGATCGCCCAAGAAGTCAACTCAGGCAAAGGCTGGACAGAGGGAGCCATTAGCGCGTTTCAGCGATGCAAGGGCGCGTTTAGCCTGACGATTGCAACCCCAGACGGCATCATGGGCGTTCGAGATCCCTTGGGCATTCGTCCGCTAATGTTGGGCGTGATTCCTGAGCATTCTGTTTCCGATGCGGGCGATCCGATGCGAGCCCGCACAACAACGGGTCACAAGTACGTTTTCGCGTCAGAAACCTGTGGCTTAGACATCATCGGCGCTGAATTTGTGCGGGAAGTCGAGCCGGGTGAGCTTGTGTGGATCACCGAAGAAGGGCTAACTTCTGTGCAGTGGGCAGAGGCCAAACGCAAAATGTGCGTCTTTGAAATGATCTACTTTGCCCGTCCTGATAGTGTTGTTGACGACGAGAGTCTCTACAGCTATCGAATGCGATTGGGCAAACAGTTAGCGATTGAGTCGCCTGCAGATGTAGATCTGGTCATGGGAGTGCCCGATTCTGGAATTCCCGCCGCCATTGGATATTCAGAACAATCTGGAATTCCCTATGCTGAGGGACTGATCAAAAATCGTTACGTCGGGCGTACCTTCATTCAGCCGACTCAGTCGATGCGAGAATCAGGCATTCGCATGAAGCTCAATCCGCTGAAGGATGTGCTGGTCGGCAAGCGAATTTTGATTGTCGATGACTCTATTGTGCGGGGCACGACAAGCCGCAAGATTGTGAAAGCGCTACGAGATGCGGGTGCCATTGAAGTTCACATGAGAATTTCGTCGCCGCCCGTCACCCATCCCTGCTTTTACGGCATTGATACCGACAACCAAGATCAGCTTATTGCTTCTACTCACTCGACTCAAGACATCGAAGAGCACATCGGGGTCGAATCTTTAGCGTATCTGAGTTGGGAAGGGATGCTCGATTCTACCCAGCAGGGGCGCGATCGCTTCTGTTCGGCTTGCTTTACCGGAAACTATCCCGTGGCGATTCCAGAACAGATCCAGCGCTCAAAGCTGCTGTTAGAAAAAGTGGTTCCCCCCACTCCCGCATCGGTTTAGCGGTAGAAGCAGTTTACTCTCTATCCCTCTCTCCCCACCGACAGCAAGCTCTATCGATGGGGAGAACTGTTATGGCTCAAAGACCGCTCATTCAGAGATCGATTGACTCAGTTATTGCTTAGAGATATTGCTCAGAGATCGAAAGCTGGTAGCCTAAGCAAAGACGTTTCAGGACACTGCATTGAAATCTCGGTCGAGTTATTGGCAGCTGATTCCCTATGTGCGATCGCACGGGTCTACGATCGCCAAGGCGTTGTGCTGCACCCTAGTTTTCACTACCTTTTGGCCCTTTTTGGCCTGGATAGCGGGAAAACTGCTAGAAGCAGTCGCCGATGGAGAAGTGGGTCAGTTGGCTCAGCTGGCTGGCGTCACAGCAGGATTATTTTTAGTCCAGAAAATTGCCCAATATGGGCAAGATGCTCTCATGGCACAGGCTGCTCTGAAGGTTTCTTTCGACCTTCGAACTCGTACCTATGCCCACTTGCAGACGCTCAGCCTTAACTATTTCGAAACGGCCAAGACGGGCGATTTATCCTATCGATTAACCGAAGATATTGATCGGGTGGGTGAAGTCGTCAATAAAATCTTCCATGACTTTGTGCCCTGCGTGCTCCAGCTCATCGTGGTGTTGGGCTACATGCTGTATATCAATTGGCAGCTCACCCTAGCCACGTTTATCATTGCCCCTTTATTAGGTGTCTTAATTAGTTGGTTTGGCGATCGCCTCCTGTTTTATTCTCGTCGCAGCCAAAATCGGATTGCGAATCTATCGGCACTGATTACCGAAGTCTTGAGCGGCATTCGGCTGGTGCAAGCCTTTGCTGCCGAAGGGTATGAAATTGAGCGATTTCGTCGCGAAGCCGAGCGCGATCGCCAAGCAAAATATTCTGCGGCTTGGCTCAAAGCGATTCAGTTCCCCGTCGTGGGGTTTCTTTACGCATTAAGTATTCTGCTGTTGCTGCTGTTGGGCGGGTGGCAGATTTCTACGGGCAATTTGACAGGAGCACAGTTTGGCAGCTTTGTTGCTGCCGTGCTGCTGCTGATTGATCCGATTGCTCATTTAACTGAAAACTATAACGAGTTTAAGCAGGGTGAAGCCTCTGTAGATCGCATTTTTGAACTCACAGCGCTTCGTCCGGCAGTGGAAGAACTGGAAGGCTCTCAGCCCTTGCCCACGGTTACCGGAAAAGTCGAGTACAGCCACATTCATTTCGGCTATGATTCTGACCATCTGGTGCTGAAAGATCTCAATATACTGGCCCATCCCGGCGAGGCGATCGCCCTTGTTGGGTCATCCGGCGCAGGAAAATCAACCCTAGTGAATCTACTGCCTCGCTTTTACGATCCTCAACAGGGGCAAGTGCTGATTGACGGCATTGATGTTCGCACCGTCAACCTCCGCAGTCTGCGGCGACAGATTGGCATTGTGCCTCAAGACACAACCCTATTTTCTGGCACCATCGCTCAAAATGTTGCCTTTGGGCGGACTCACTTTGATCTCGATGAGGTGGTCGAAGCAGCCAAAATTGCCAATGCCCATGACTTTATTTCAGGTTTTCCAGACGCCTATCAAACCTGGGTTGGCGAACGCGGCGTCAACCTCTCCGGTGGGCAGCGCCAAAGACTGGCGATCGCCCGCGCGGTTTTCCTCGACCCTCGCATTCTCATTTTGGATGAAGCAACTTCAGCCTTAGACTCTGAATCAGAGGCTCTCGTGCAAGAAGCGCTCGAACGAGTTATGCGTGGACGTACGGTGTTCATTATCGCCCACCGTCTCGCGACCATTCGTCGGGCCGACCGCATTTTGGTTATCGAACAGGGCCAAGTAGTGGAAGCTGGAACTCATACAGAGCTTCTAGACAAGGGCGATCGCTATGCTCAGTTCTACAGCCAGCAATTTCAGCCCCATCCTTAAAAACCGATGTCGGTTTCTTTAAGCAACGCCACTAAACCACACATAAAGATTTATGTAGGAATTCAATAGCAAGACTTCCGTAAAATACCTGACGCTCAAAGTGTATGGCGCTCAATATACTGGCGGTGAACTTCAGGTTGTTCCCAACACTGCACTACATATGAAAAATGACTCCGCGCAACTGCAAGCCTGTGCAATATTTAGCGGGTTTTGTGTGCTTTTTATCCTGTTTATGGGTGTTGTCTCTGTCCAGAGTAGTCGTGGCCTCAATATTTGGCCCCACCAAAATATGATCATTGAAAACCGACCCTAGCCCACCGACCAGCACCTGAGTCGAGTCAGATCGTCTTAGACTTCAGAAGCACATTGCCAGCCTATTTCTTTCTCGTCACTTTTACAGACTTCTAGTTCCTTTTCACCATTCCTGTTCATACACTCCTGTTCATACCTTCCTGTTCAGACTGTGCTTTCTCTTCTCCACACACCACCGCTCAGAGAACAGAGACATCCTAATCTCACTGCTGATCTATCGCCTTTCCTCATATCGCAATGCGCAGATAAGTAAGTCGCCCTAAATATTTATCGCCTGCGCAGGGTGAGTTAGCGAAGCGTAACCCATGCTGACGTTGGGTTTAGTCCCTCAACTACAACCTACATATACCTACGTTTATTTTTGTCCACCTACTTAGGCAGGACTTACGCACAACTCGCCTAAGCCTGAATAAAATCGTTGAAACGCGCCCACCCTTTCAACACATTGCGTAAGTCCTGTTAGATTAGGACAAATATGTTGTACGGAAGTCATGCGGTGCGCGGATTCCTCTCAACATATTGGTTTTATATCAGCGCGTAGCACTATCCAGATGATCGATAGACACTTAGCGAAGTGTTCCTGCTTTTGTGAATCTCCGCCATTGAAATTAGCTCGCACGGCTGAGCCAATTTGTAGAGTGGTTGAGGCATGTCCCGTGACAGCAGAAACATGACCTACGGTAAAAGTACTGATGAATCCTCTCTCCCCCGGCCCATGGGCTGGGGTTTCTTGCTTTCTGACAAATTAGATCTAATACGGCTCCAAACAACAACGCTTCAGACCAAACCGTTACCCATCACAACTCGACCCAACACTCTGGGCAAAAAGACGACACAATAACGTCAGAGATGAGCATTGTGCTGAGCTGTTGGCATCTGCTCAACGACGAGGTTAACGACCCAGCATGATCGACTTCACCATCTGGAACCAGCTTTTGAGTCACTATGTCAATCAACAGGGGCAAGTCAACTATCGCAGATGGAAACAAGAGTCATCGGAAACGTTAGCGCAGTGGCTGCGGAAAACTCAGGCTTGCTTGAGTCATGAGCATCAAGATCGGGCGATCGCCCTTGATAACACTCAGCTCGCCACCTGGATCAATCTCTACAACGCACTCACCATTGCCCAAGTGCTCGAACACTATCCGATAGGCTCGATTCAACCGAAGATCTTGGGCATCCCAAATTGGCTAGGATTTCTGTCCTTTTTCATGAAGCCTGTGTACTGGTTCGATGGCCAATCCCTCAGTCTCAATGACATTGAGCACAAGATTCTCCGCAAGCAGTTTCACGACCCGCGAATTCACTTTGCCCTCGTGTGTGCCTCAAAGGGATGTCCTCTGTTGCGTCCTGAGGCTTATTGCCCTGAACAGATACAAACCCAGCTCGACGAAGATGCTGACCGATTCATCAACAATTCAGCCAAAATTCGTTACGACGCCGAGCATCATGTTCTATATTGCAGCAAAATTTTTAAGTGGTATTGCAAAGATTTTTTGATGGAGAGTGCATCCGTGCAAACGTATGTCGAGCATTATTGGCAAGGTGCTTCCATTTCGCCAGCAGCAGCCCTTCGCTACTTACCCTACGACTGGCAACTCAATGACCACAGCGTTCATTAAAGGTGGAAGGTAACTCATTCACTCCAAGTGTTCTCGTCATCATGCGTTAGGCAGGCTCAAGCCAGAGGTCATTGACCTCTTTCACAGACCTTATAGCCTGTAAGGCGATAAACCCGATCAGGCGATATAAAATTTAAGGAAAGAATTATGTTGCATGTTCTTGTGGGAGCATCATTATTTGCCATTCGTAGATTAAGATTGCGTCAAAAGTCTACCGCGCTACTCTAAGTCGCACAGCTTTGAGCTGCACAGTTTTAAGTTACACAGTTTTGAATTGCATATTTTCTCGAAGTGCTCTCTGGCTCTTGAGCGTGACTTCAGTGCAAATTCCGAATGACGCATAGCCGTCAGCGCACATCCTACAAAACCTTCATTTATAGCCCCATGAATGAAACCTCCCGCCATGCAGGCGTTGTGATATCTCTGCTCAGCCTTAGCTCACTTTCGTCTCTGACGATTTGGCATTTCTTTGGTGCGAGTGCAGCAACTGCGGCCTCACTCTATTCTCAATCAGCTTTTCTTGACTCTCATCCAGCATCTGACGTAGCTCATATTGATATTGCTCCGCCAGATGCTTTTATGCCCAGCTTCTCTGCCTCATCTGCCGCGCTGCAATCAGACGTGCTCCTGGCTCAAGCGATCACGACGGCCAATGATGGTACGGGTACACAAATTATTATTGATGGCGATCGCTTTGATATCGATGGCGGCACTCAAGCCGGAGAAAACCTCTTCCACAGCTTCCAAGAATTTGGCCTGAGTGCTGAGCAAATTGCCAACTTCCTCTCTAGTC
>JBARXP010000039.1:0-23280 GCA_049647405.1 Elainellaceae cyanobacterium
AGAGCCGATTTCAGCAGCGATCGCGTGTACCCATGTTGGGGCTGGTCAAGCACGGCTTCCACTGCTCCCTCTTCAACCAGCTTGCCTTCATACATGACCGCAATGCGATCGCAATATTCGGCCACCATGGCCAAATCGTGCGAGATCAGCAGCAGCCCCATATTGCGCTCATCGCACAGCCGAGTCAGCTCTCTCAAAATTTGAGCCGACACGGTGACATCGAGGCTGGTGGTCGGCTCATCGGCCACGATTAACTTAGGGTTGAGCAGCAGCGCGAGGGCGATCGCCACCCGCTGTCGCATTCCCCCGCTAAACTCGTGAGGATATTGGTTCCAGCGCTCAGCCGGAATGCTGACGGCTTCGAGAGTGGCGATCGCCTCTACCTTCGCATTGGCCCGCGATAGCTCAGGACGGTGCGATCGCAGGGTCTCGATGCAGTGCTCTCCAATGGTCATCAGCGGGTCGAGGCGGGTCATTGGGTCTTGAAACACCAGCGCTACCGCTTCGCCGCGAAATTTTCGCAACCCCTCAGGAGGTAAATCGAACACCGAGCGTTCTTCAAAAGTCACCCGCCCCTCAACCTGAGATCCAGACGGCAGCAACCGCATCGCGGCTCGCCCTAAGGTTGATTTACCGCAGCCCGACTCTCCCACCAATCCGACTCTCTCGCCCGGTTCTATCACCAAAGACACATCATCGACGACCCATTCGACCGATGACGCGGAGCTAGACGGATAGGCAACCCGGAGATGGTCGATGCAAAACAGCGGTTCAGTTGTCATCTCAGCTCTGTAAGTCCCAGCATTCTTGCCTGCAAAAGTGCCGCCATTATATAGCGGATTGATCGTCCAATCGGGACAGCTCTACCAACATCGTCGTCAGCGTTGCTCGTTTAAGCGCCGATCATCGACGCAGTTCAGTCGAGTGCGCTCCTGTCCCAAGATCTTTATCCCAAGATTATTCCAGCAGAAGAATGCTCATCTGTTTCTGCTTCACATGCAGGCGATCGCTACCAGAATTCCGCTAGTGCTCCGCCTATAGCGAAGCTTCGGGGGTGGTGAAAGCGTCTAGGTTGCCTGGAATCTTTGTATATCAAGGGTTTTGCTCGCTGCAAAAGTGATAGAATAGAACATTCACAGGATGGCGATCCATGCAGGATATCCATCACCGGACTCCGAGGGCAGAAACGCGCCAGGGAAGTTGTGCTCCCTTTCAAACCGTCAGCGGCAGGGCGTGTCGTGGACGTTAAGCAAACAGCCCGTGGAGGCGTTCTGACCGGGGATTATCCAGGCTTGCTTGGATATCTAGGCGTGAGCCAGTGAAGCGGGAATCTCACTGCATACCCGTTAGGGTTGCTGGGAGAGCAGTCAAATGCAACGCCACCCGCCAATTTTTTGGCAGGCCATCTATCAGGCCACCAAGACAGGACTTACGCACAACTCGCATAAGCCTGAATAAATTCGTTGAAATTGAGGGCGCGCCGCGCCCTCAATTTCAACAAAATGCGTAAGTCCTGCAAGAGTTGCATACAATGCTTCAATAGGTGAGAGAGTAAAATTTACTGATGACCGTGTGATTTCAGTCGCCTTTGTTTCTCTCACGCTCAACGATTGCACCTCAGCCTATGACTTCACCTACAGACCAGGCGGTAGTTCGAGTTCTTATTGTTGAAGACGACCCCATGATGCAGCTAGGGTTAGAGCAGTCGCTCTCTGCCCATGAAGCGATTGCCGTGATTGGCCGCACCGATGACGGATACTTGGCTGTTGAAGAAGCCTTAACCCTCAAACCAGACGTTGTCGTGATGGATATTGGCCTCCCCCGTCAAGACGGCATTGCGGCGACCCAAAAAATTAAAGAGGCCCTGCCCAATATTCACATTGTGATGCTGACCTCACACACGACAGAAAATGAGGTCATCGCCGCCCTGTCGAGTGGAGCCGATGCCTATTGCGTTAAGGGAACCAGCGTTAAAAACTTGGTCACAGCGATCATTGCGGCTCGCGACGGAGCCAGCTATCTTGATCCTCAAGTGGCTCGGCAGGTGATAGCCCATCTCAAAACCCCGATGTCAACTGAAGACAACCCCGCCATTGGTCAGCTCTCGCAACGCGAAATGGAGGTGCTGAAACTGATGGTTGAGGGACAGAGTAATCCTGAAATTGCGGCTGAGCTTTACCTTAGCCCCAACACGGTGAAGACCCACGTGCGCGGCATCATGAACAAGCTAGCCGTTGACGACCGGGTTCAGGCTGCGGTGGTCGCCTTGCGGGCTGGCTTAGTGTGAGGTCACGATGCAAGAGCACCCCATCGTTTTGAAGTCCTGATCAGGTCTGAACGCTAGCGATGAAAGTGTCTGGGGGCGATCGCCACAACCACGCAACCCAGCAAAAATTCCAATAAAACCCCAACCCGTTGTCAGGTCGAGCGTCGAGCTTTACCTGACTTTTTCTTAACTTTTCTGATCTTTATCGTCTAAATAACAGCGTCGTGGGCGATCGCTGGCCGTTACTCATGACTTTTTACCTGACTTTTTATTATCGACTCACAAATAAAAAACAGGCACGATTAAAACATCATCAAATGACATTCAAAACCTAATCTCCTGTTATCGTACACCCCCATATCTGCCCCAAGCCCATGGATTTTCCCCCTATCTCTGAGAAACAGCATGTAGAAATCTATGTGCGTCCTAATGAAGAACCAGAAGAGGAAGCGAAGAAGTCTACATTTCTTGTCTTTGTTATTGTGGCGATACTTTCGTTCTTCCTTGTGCAAGTGATTCAACCTAAAGTCGATTCTGCCCTCGGAGGAGATTCTATACCCAGCACCCCCGACCAACCTCAACGACCGATGCCTCCTGCTGGAGGAGGTTCTCCGTCTAGAGAGTTTTCCTCTGTTGAGAAATCAAATCATCACAGAGTTATCATTTCTGAATGTAATGGAATGAAACTTGCGGGAGCTGAATTGAGAAAGTATGCGTCTCGAAATTCCAACTCAGTTAAAGGAGTGATTCTCGCGGGTACGGAGGTTACACTGACCGGACTCAGGGAACAAGCCGATGGCACTATATGGCATGAGGTTTCTTATGACTCAGAACTCTTTAGCTCAGCTCAGCCCAATGCATCACGCTTGGTAGATGCTAACCCCATCGGGTGGATTGAAGGTTGCTTTGTAGAGTTCTGATCTTGGAAGAGGTAGCAAGGGCGATCGCCCTTGTTCCTAAACTCGGGATTTCACAAACTTTGCCATCCGTTCTAGTCCCGTTTCGATCCGTTCCATGCTGGCTGCATAAGACAGGCGAATGTAGTCATCAGCTCCAAAGGCCACCCCTGGAATTGCCGCAACATATTCTTCTTCTAGCAAATCTTTGCAGAAATCAAGGGACTTCATGCCCGTTTTGCTGATGTTGGCAAACATATAGAAAGCCCCGTTGGGAGCAAGGCAAGAGATGCCCGGAATTGCGTTGAGGCCATCGAGGATGACTGTGCGGCGCTGGGTAAAGGCGCTGAGCATGTCTTGGACGCAGTCTTGAGACCCTTCGAGAGCGGCGATCGCCCCATATTGGGCAAAGGTGCAGACATTAGAGGTGCTGTGCCCTTGAATTGAGGTCGTCGCTTTGATGATAGCTTCGGGAGCCGCGAGATAGCCGACGCGCCATCCGGTCATGGCATAGGCTTTGGCAAACCCGTTGCTGATAATCGTGTGCTCAAACACTTCAGGACTGACCGCTCCGATGCTGAGATGCTCAGCGCCATCGTAGAGAATTTTTTCGTAAATTTCGTCGGAGACTACCCAAATATCTTCTTCCACAACGACTTGCGCCAAAGCGCGAACGTCGTCGGGTGTATACACCATCCCCGTGGGGTTAGATGGTGAATTGAGAATAAACAGCTTGGTTTTGGGGGTGATGGCGGCTCGGAGCTGATCGGGGGTAATGCGAAAGCCTGTGGAGGCATCGGTGTGAACGATGACCGGAGTGCCCTCGGCTAGCTTCACCATTTCGGGATAGCTGACCCAGTAAGGGGAGGGAATGATCACCTCGTCCCCTGGCTCGATCATTGCCATTATTAGGTTGAATAACGATTGCTTGCCGCCGTTGGTGACTGCGATGTTGGCAGAGGTGTAAGACAGGCCATTGTCGTGCTGAAGTTTGTTGGCGATCGCCTGTCTCAGTTTGGGTTCTCCTGCGGCTGGGCCGTATCGAGTTTTGCCTGCATCAAGGGCGGCCTTAGCGGCCTCACGAATGTGAACGGGGGTATCGAAGTCGGGTTCACCCGCACTAAAACTACAGACATCTTTGCCCTCCGCCTTCATGGCGTTTGCCTTGGCTGTGATAGCGAGGGTTAGAGAAGGCTGAACCTGTTTAATTCGTGCTGCCGATTTCATAAGTATGGTTGAGTGCTGTGTGTGAGAATGCAATCGAATAGAGATGCGGTAAGGCATGGGCTTGCTTGAGCATAGCCTGTATTGCCTCACCGCATTTTCAATTCAGGTGTTCACTAGATTACTCCAGTCAATTCTGCCCTACAAGCAAATGTCAGGCGATTGTTACATCTGGAGAAAGGTAAACGTCTTGAATCGCGTGGAACAGGCGCACCCCTTCTTCAAACGGACGCTGGAACGTCTTGCGACCCGAAATCAGGCCACAGCCTCCGGCTCGCTTGTTAATGACGGCAGTGCGAACTGCATCGGCGAAGTCATTGTTGCCTGAGGAACCGCCTGAGTTGATCAGCCCTGCTCGTCCGGCGTAGCAGTTGAGCACCTGGTAGCGGGTCAGGTCGATCGGGTGGTCGCTGGTCAGCTCAGAATAGACGCGATCGCTCGTTTTACCAAAGCTCTTTCCGGTAGCCTGAGAGACGGCCTGGTAGCCCTTGTTGGTTTCAGGTAGCTTTTGCTTAATGATGTCAGCTTCGATGGTGACGCCCAGGTGGTTGGCCTGTCCGGTTAGGTCAGCGGCTAGGTGATAGTCTTTGTCTTGCTTAAACACACCGTTGCGGAGATAGCACCAGAGAATGGTCGCCATGCCTAGCTCATGGGCGCGCGCAAAGGCTTGGCTAACCTCTTGAATCTGACGATTTGACTCTGGCGAACCAAAATAAATGGTGGCTCCAACGGCGACAGCGCCCAGATTCCACGCCTGCTCGACGGTGCTAAACATGATCTGGTCGTATTGACTGGGATAGGTCAGCGTCTGATTGTGGTTGAGCTTGGTGATAAACGGAATTTTGTGGGCATAGCGACGCGAGACGCTACCGAGCACTCCCAACGTGGTCGCTACGGCATTGCAGCCTCCGGCGATCGCCAGCTTGATGATATTTTCGCTATCAAAATACATGGGGTTGGGCGCAAACGACGCGCCACCCGAATGCTCGATACCTTGGTCTACGGGCAAAATCGACAGATACCCGGTGTTGGCGAGTCGGCCTGCGCCATACAGTTGCTGTAGGCTACGCAACACTTGGGGGTTGCGATCGCTCTGTAAAAAGATGCGCTCGACCCAATCTTCGCTGGGCAGGTGCAGCATGTCTTTCGGCACTTTGGCCTGATAGGTTAACAGGCCGTCGGCCTCTTTTCCTAGATAAGACTCAATAGATTGAAGACTTTCGGGCGATCGCACAGATGTAACCATGAGTAATTCCTCAAAATGCAGCAATGTGTAAAGGTGCTTAATAGAATGCGCTTAATAAATTGAGCTTAATAAATTGAATCGTGAACGGTCTAAAACTAACGATGAAGTAGGCCGTATTTATGAGTGGTGCTAATCTTCTGGGCGCTAATTTTCTGTAGAAATAAATTCGATGAAGGCGATGCCTGTTCCTATAAAACTGCCGAAAGAAACGTTGATCTTACGAAGCTGACCCTACAGGCTAGATGCGACGGATGTGGGCAACTGAGATCTATGCTTTCTTGGGAAAATGTGATCTTGGGAAAATATGGCTCAGCAATGTCTGAAGGGTATCTCAGCTAGAGTGCTACTCTCTAACTTTAAAGGTTGCTCACTGGGTTGCGAATGATTCGATTGGATGATTTTTCCCGGTCTGAGGTGATTTTTGAGAAAGGTTTTACCCGGCCCAGTGCGAGCATCTTGCTCGCCTCACAGGCAATATGTACTCATTTGGTAAGTAGGGCGACCTACTTAAGAGGATGTTTGAGAAGTCGTCAATGCGACTTCAGATCCCCCCTAGCCCCCCTTGAAAAAGGGGGAACCGGAATCAAAGTCTCCCTTCTCTCTAGCGGTAGTGGCGCGGAGCGCGGGGATTTAGGGGGAACAGTATTGTCCCAGCGTGTTGTCTAATACTTTTCAAACATCCTCTAAAGGCGATGCTCTCTTGGGTTTCGACTATTCGGCTTGTAGAAACGACAGAGGAGACTCGTCAGTTGTTTGAACGTTAGGGGTTTTACCGTTTGACTCTTCTAAATCAGGAATAAACGTTGTCTGAATTGGAAACGGCATCTCGATGCCTTCGTCACGAAACCGCTTGTGCAGACGCTTAATAAATTCATGACGAACAATGATGTGGTCGAAATATTCGCGAATACGGAGATAAACGACCATGGTGATGGCAAAGTACCCCAGCTCTTTGTAGCGAACCCAAGGCTCAGAGTCAGGAACACCGCCTTCGACTTCATTCATCACTTCCATGGCGATCGCCAACGTCAGCGCCTCAATTTTCTCTAAGTCGCTGCTGTAGCTGACTCCCACTTCAACGATAATTAACGCCTCTTTGTCGGGCAGCCCATAGTTCTTAAATACATTGTTGAGCACTCGCGAATTGGGCACAAACATCATGTTGTCGCGAATGTCTTGCAAAACCGTATGCCGCCACGCAATATCGCGGACGTAGCCCTCTTCCCCAGAATCAAGCTGGATGTAGTCGCCCACGCGAACTTTGTTCGAGGTTGCCAGATTTAACCCAGAGATGAAATTAGATAGGGTGCTTTGAAAAGCTAAACCTAAGGAAACGCCGCCAATGCCCAATGCGGTCAGGAGAGGCGTGATGGCAATGCCCAGAGATTGGAGAATGATTAACACTCCAAACGTAAACACCACAATCCGGGTGAGCATCTCAAACAACGAGCTGAGATTGCCTGCCCCTCGCGTTTCTGAAACATAGCGAACTGAACCCACCGCCAGCCGTGCCGCGATCAGCGTACCGGAAATAATCGCCACAGCCAGCAGAGCTTTCTGAATGACAGTAAAGAGGTTGTCGCTGATCGGCAGAGTCAGCACCGCCATAAAGACGCCGCCCAGCACAAACCACAGCATGATCAATCCTTTGAGAGAATTGATAATCACGTCAGCGCCGCCCCAGCCCAGCCGAGCCGTGAGGTTTTGCAGACGCCTGATGCCCTGGCGCTCTACCAAAAAACCCAGGACAAAACTACCTAAAATCAAGACGATAGGCGTCAGCAGCCTTAAAATCAGCTCTAGGTCAATGGTTTCGAAGCTCAGGGGTTCAGTGCTTGGGGTTTCAGTCACGGTTTTAGGGCGATCGCCACCCGTATGAATGGACTCAAAGATTCACGAGAAGGCTTTAGTTCACGAGAATGCTTTAATAGATACCGCGATCGCCCCCCTTTGACAAGTAGAAGTGCGTTTCCTTAACCGTTTTTCATCCCATCACGGTCTTAATCCCATAACAGCCTTATCCCATAACAGCCTCATCCCATCAAAATCACATTATCAATCACGTGAATCACGCCATTGTCGGCTTCCACATCGGCCATGACGACGGTGGCATTTTTCACTTCAAATCCGTCTGACAAATCCAGACGAATCTCAGATCCTTCCACAGAAGTAAGGCTGGTCTTGCCTTCTAAGTCGGCCTTGGTCAGCTTCCCAGAAACGACGTGATATTTCAAGATGCGGCCTAACTGCGGCGGATTTTGCACCAGAGTTTGAATGGTGCCGGGGGGCAGTTTCGCAAAAGCGTCATCCAGAGGCGCAAACACCGTAAACGGCCCCGGACTTTTGAGCACATCAACCAATCCTGCCGCCTGTACGGCAGCAACCAGGGTCGAAAATCCTTCCGTATTGACCGCAATATCAACAATGTCAGCCATTAGCGTTCTCCAAAAACGTGAATAGGGATGAAGTCGAAGGGGATTGGATTACCGATAGTCTTGAGACTGGATATCATTCAGCCGCGCCTCAGGCCGCAAAAACCGATCCATCTGAGCCTCAAAAAACTGGCGATTCGCCATGCGGTGTTTGGGATTGGGGTCATCTAGCGGATAAAGCAGCGCCGCTCGCAATGCTTGAATCACCGCTGAGGTAACGTTATACATCGATCTCTGGAAGGTAATGCCAAGCTGAATCAGCACGTCATCTTCACCCCGGCAATGTTGCTTGTAGTCGTCTATTAGGTAAGGCGGCAGGAAGTGAAGCATGTCCTGCATGAGGAGCGTGGGCGGAATGCCTGCCGTTCCGACGGGGAAGACATCGGCGTAAAGAATGCCGTAGTGAAAGTCTTTCTGATCGTCGGGCACCTGTCCTGCCTGAGCGTTGTAAGACTTGGTGCCTCGAAACGGAGCCGTTCGGTAAAACACGGCTTCTACATAGGGCAACGCCGCTTCATACAGCCAGGTGAAGCCCTTCGACTTGGGAATAATTTCGAAGCACTCGCCATCGATATAAACGTGGTGGTAAATGGGGCGTCCGGCCACGGCAAAAATACCGTTCACCAAAAAGTCCATGGCGTCGGGCACGCCCTTAAAGCCGCCCTCGTCATAGATATCGCTCATCTCAAAGAAGACCGGAGCCATGACTTCCCAAAACAGCCCTAGGTTGGAGTAGTAAGACAGTTCTCGCACCTTTTCGTAGAACATATCGGGGAACAGCTTATACAGCCCCAGCATCACGGGATTGTTCTTAAAGTAGGCGCGAATGGCGCGATCGGCGTTCTGCTTGTATTCATCGGTGTCGAGATAGGCGTCAAACTGGTTGACCGGAGCATACATATGCCGATGCCACAGCATCGCTCGCATACAGGCTTCCGCAAACTCCATATTGACTCGGTCGTGCCACAGATGATGAAACAGCTTGGGCTGCTTTTTCTTCACTTCCCCCTTGGCCATGAATTCTAATAGCTCGGGGTGAGCCGAGGCTTCGCCGCGCCAGATGCGCAGGTCGGCAGTGTCGCCTGCATAGTGGTTTGGCAGATCGAGATAGTCGTCGGAAATGAAGTATTTGAAGAAGGGGAAGGGTTCGAGAAACACCTGCTCGGCAATATAGAGCAAATCCCGCCAGTAGAAATCCATCGGTACGGCGTAAGCCTTGTAGATGCCGATGATTTGCATCAGATTTTCGGGGGTGTCGGGCAGCATGGAGCCGCCTGCTTCGAGCCGATGGATGATGTCAGCATATTTGTGCTGAGAAGGGGGAATCACTGGAGGAGGAGATAGGAGGGTAGAAGTCATGGTGATCGGGGTGGTAAACGGTCAATGAACATCTAGTCTTCGTAGGATGGGTTAGCGCAGCGTAACCCATGCGAATTATACGTTTTGGCTGTTATCGATAACTCAGATATAGAAGGGTCAGCGCAGCATAACCTATGGAGCTTCAGCCTTTTTCAGCCTTTAATGGCGACGCCCTTGTAGGTGTGAGAGCCGACGCGGGGCAGGCTCTCCATGTCAAAGCGCTCCAGGGTGACGGATTCAAACTGCTGCTCAACCAAGGCTTGAATATTGCGGTTGAGGTTGCAGCCATCGCCAATGACCTTTTGGAAAGGATTGAGTCGGTTTTGCCAGGTTTGAATCTTTGGATCATCGCTAAGACCATGTTCGATAAAAAAGAACTTGCCGCCCGGTTTCAACACCCGATGAATTTCCTGGAGCGCCTGATTGACCTGGGCGATGCTGCACAGAGTCCAGGTGCTGACAACACAGTCAAAGTGGTCTGAGTTCATCGGCAGTCGCTCGCCATTGAGGACGCGATTTTCGACATTGATTTCAGATGCCTGAATCCGTTTTTGGGCAAGTTTGTTCATGCCTGCGTTGGCATCTACCGTAGTTAGCTTGTCGATGTAGGAGGGATAGTAAGCCAGGTTGAGGCCAGAGCCAAAGCCAATTTCCAGCACATCCCCCGTCACGTCTTTCAGCAAAATTTGCCGATATTTCGCCATTTCTGGGTTTGACATGACCCGGTCTAGCAGGCGGGGCAACACAACAGTGGAATAAAAACCCATGGGGCGATGTCTCCTTTCAATTCCTCGAATTCCTCGTTCCATGATCCGCTAATTGGACTGTTGGAATCATAAATCGGGGCGATCGCCCCAGACTTCAACAGACCAGAGGAACCCATTAGAGAGGTTGGGCGACTCGCCGCAGCCGAACCGCATGGACGATGCTGAGCACATCATGATGCCAGGTCGGTAGCAACAGCGTCATCGCAATCTCTTCGAGGGTGTGGAGACAGCCCAGAACCACGGCAATCCACAGAGCCAGCCCCCCAGTGCCGTAGCCGAAGAGGGCGATCGCCATCGCAATTAGCGACAGGCCCCAGGCTTTGGCCGAATAGGTGTGGTAGCTCGCAGGTCGGCCATATTTAGCCAGGTTGACGACCCACCACAGGGCTTGCAAGCCCACCACAGTCAGCAACGGCCACTGAAAGGCTCGGATGACATCAGCATGGGTGAGCCAAGCGGCGATCGCCACACAGACATAGAGCCAACGGTCGGCCCAGCTATCGGCAGTCCTCAACTTCTCAGTGCTCACGCCCAGGCGGCGGGCGATGATGCCGTCAAAAATATCAGACACCACCGCGACTCCATAGCCCACGAGAAATAGGGGTGACACGTGGCCGTCCCAGGCATCCCACAACAGGAAGGGGGCGATCGCACAGCGGAGCATGACGAGGGAAACAGGAATCCACATAGGCGAGTAGAGTTTTGGATGTTGACGGGTGACTCCGCTGTGCCGCTATTGCAACAAAGCGGTTTCATCCACAGGGTGCGCCTCTGCCAGCCGTTGCTCAACCGGAGTATGGAGCGCGGCAATCATCGCCGTGCTGGTCGATTCGCTCCAGCGCACCAGCCACGACGGCTGAATGCCCAGCAAGAAAATGATCCAGGCCAAGACCAAAGCCGGAGTCCGTTCTCCCCATTGCAACTTGGGAAAGTATGCGATCGAATTGTCTAGCTTGCCAAAGCAGGTGCGGTTGAGCAAGATGACGAAATACACCGCCGTCAAGCCCGTGCCCACGACGCACAGCAGAGTCTGCACCGGGAAAGCAGCATAGCTGCCCTGGAAGATGAGGAATTCTGCGATGAACCCCGCCAACCCCGGAATGCCCGCGCTAGCCATGCCGCCCAAAATCAGCAATGCGCTGACCGTCGGCAGCCCCCGCACCGGATTGAGCAACCCATTGAGGACATTCAAATCGCGAGTTCCCACTTTTGCTTCCACCACACCGACGAGGTGAAACAAGAGGGCGAGAATTAAACCGTGAGCCACCATTTGTGAAATCGCCCCCACCAGACTGAGCGCCGTCATGGCTGCGCCTCCGAGGAGGATGTAGCCCATATGCCCAATCGAGCTATAGGCCACCATGCGCTTGATGTCTTTTTGGGCGATCGCCACCGTTGCCCCGTAAAGCACACTGATCGCGGCCCACGTCGCCAGCCAAGGCGACAGCAGCGACCAGGCATCGGGAAACAAGCCCATGCCAAACCGAAATAGGCCATAGACCCCAAGCTTTGCCAAAACCCCGCCCAGCAAGATGGCGACCGGAGCCGACGCCGCAACATAGGTATCTGGCAGCCAGGTATGAAAGGGCACGAGAGGAATCTTGATGCCAAAGCCAACAATTAAGGCTCCGAGCAGCACAAGCTGGATGCCCATGGGCAGGGTTTGCCCCATCAGCGAGGCGTAGTTAAAGCCAGACGCATGGGTGAGCCAGACGAGCCCCAAAAACCCAACGAGAATTAAGGCTCCAGACGTAGCCGTATAAATCAGAAATTTTACCGACGCATATCCTCGCTTTTCTCCACCCCAAATGGAGATCAGCAGATAAAACGGCACCAGCTCTAGCTCGTAGAACAGGAAAAACAGCAGCAGATTTTGAGCCAAGAATGCGCCAGCCACGCCGCCAATCACCAGAAATATCAGGGCATAAAACAAACGCGGACGCTCGATCGTTTCAGAACTGCTGAAGATGGCGATCCAGCCAAGAAAACTGTTGAGCATCAATAGCGAAATAGACAGGCCATCAACCCCCAATCGATAGTCCAACCCAAGAGACTCAATCCAAGGGAGATACTCTTGCATTTGCATGGTCGAATGGGTCAGATCAAATTGGCTGGCTATGACCAGAGTCCAAACAAAGAGTGCCCCTGAGCCACAGAGAGCGACGAGGCGCACCTGCTTCGTAGACATCGATTGGGGCAAGAGGCCGATGAGAAGAGCGCCTAACAGTGGAGCCCAAATGAGAACGCTGAGCATAATCACAACTCGCTTCCGAACAATAGAAAAGAGAGGGAAATAAAAGGGAGGAAAAGCTAGAAGGCCGCTATTGCCCCACGACGGTAGACCAGTCTGGTAGCAGCGACCAAGAAGCAAACACCGCAATGAGAGACAGGCCGATGGCGATCGTCAGCACGTAAAACTGCGTTTTACCCGTGTTGCCATATTTCAATGTTTCGCCACCAAAAATCGAGATGACCCCCACCAGATTTACTAAGCCATCGACAATGTAGCGATCGCCCCAGTCGGCCACTCGCGACAAAATATCGACGCTGCCAACGATACTCGATCGATACAGTCGAGGCGTGTAGAAGTCATAGGCCAGCAAGTCTTGGAGCGGCTTCCAGGGTAACCGCACGGGCTTTGCCACAGGGCCAAGATAGATAATGCCTGCAATGACGATGCCAAATAAGGTAGACCAGAGCACCAGCAGCGCCATGTCTTTATTGAGCAGATCCCATGCGGGTAATAGCGACAGACCCTGCAACACCAACGGCAGGTGAAACGTCATCGCGGCGGCAATGACCATGGGCAGCGTCACCGACCAAATATTTTCGGGCGATCGCTGAGCCATTGTCTTCGCTTCGTTAAAGAAGATCAGGCAAAACACACGAGTCATGGCAAAAGCGGCCAGGGCATTGATCAGCAGCAGCATGGCTGCGATCGCCGGACGAGTCGCCCAGACGCCATCGATCAGCTTTAGCATGGCCCAAAATCCACCAAAAGGCGGTAGCGCCATCATGCCGATCGCCCCCATCAGATAAGCCAGCCCAGAAATCGGTCGCCGACCCCACAAGCCCCCCAGTTGAGTGATGTCTTGGGAAATCGAGTTGAGCACGATGGAGCCCGCACTCATGATCATGGCGGTAGAACTAACCGCATAGGTGAGCAGCATCAAGAAGGCCGCAAAGGTCTGGCCACACCCAGCTGCGATAAAAATGACCCCCATGTAAGCACTCGCCAAATAGGAGAGGGTGCGCTTGACATCAATTTGGGCGATCGCAATCAGTGTTGCGCCGATGGCGGTGACTGCGCCGATCGCAATGGTTGCAGTCATGACCTTAGGTGACAGCGCCAACACAGGCTCCAGCTTGATCAAGATCCAGGCTCCAGTTCCCACCACCACGGAGTTTCTCAACACCGTACTGGGGAAAGGGCCTTCCATCGCTTCGTCAAGCCACAGGTGCAGAGGAAACTGAGCACATTTACCCATCGGCCCTGCAATCAGAGCCAAACCCACCAGGGTCATCACCGCTGGGTCAACGTCAGCGGTTTGAGCCCACTGAGCCATCTCGCTAAAGTTCCAAGTGCCTGCTAAAGGGTAAATAGCTAATACGCCCATCAGCAGGAGCAGGTCACCAATGCGCTTCGTCAGAAAGGCATCTCGTGCTCCGGTTACGACGAGAGACTGATTAAACCAAAACCCGATCAGCAGGTAGGTTCCCAGGGTAAGAATTTCGAGAATAATGTAGCTAAAGAAGAGAGAATCGCAGAGCGCCAGCCCACACATTCCCGCTTCAAACAGCGCCAGTAAGGCATAAAACCGAGCCCAGCCCCAGTCCATTTCGAGGTAGCCCACGGCATAGAGCTGAGCCAAGAAGTTGATGCTGGTCACCAAAATAATGGCACCCAGCGAAATCGATGAAATTTCAATAGGCAGGGTCAGATCAAGCCCTGCCACACTGAGCCATGAAAACTGAAAATACTGAGCGGGCTGATTCCAAGTCGAGGGAAACGCCAGGACACCATGCAAAATGGCGATCGCCGTCATCACCAAGTTGATGTACCCTGCCGGACGCGGCCCCGTGCGACGGGTCAGCGACGGAAACCAAAAAATCGAGAGCCCCATGCCTAAAAGGGGATAGCAGGGGATTAACCACGCACTTTGTGCAAGAGATTGAACCATAGAATTTACCAAAACCGCAAATCGCCACCTCAAACCCCAGTCCCTTCACTTTTCTGAAGTGAAGGCGGGTTTACCTATGATTAAAAGATTAATCATAGAAAGAATTCTATGAATATTAGCTTAACTGAAATTCTGAACAAAACCTAAAGCAATCAAGGTTTCTCTGATAAAAATTACTTGATCACCCCTGAAGTGTTTGCTTATAGGCGACGCCTAATGCTAATAGGCTACGCCTAATGGGGCTTAGCGTTTTGGATTCTCACAATACTTGACGCACGATCGAAAGGGTATTGACTGCGCTGTATGCCCGCCTGCGAATCGACTGCGGACTAGGATGGGGCGCTCTCTGGACGTGTTTTTTCAGTTATACGGCGCTCAGGACTCTGGATCTCGTTGCCGAATGGTTTGGCGTTGCCTGCATCAAAAAATGGGGGCGATCGCGCGATCGCCCCCAAGTCTTCGACCTAAAGTATTCGGCTCAAAGTATTCGACTTCAAGTATCTTCAGCTCTTAATGGCTCAATTAGAGAGTGGTTTGAGAGCGGCCTTGAGGAATTAGCCGAGCCAAAACAATGTAGATAATAGCGGCGGAGACGATGCCGTTGATCGGCACAATGCCAATCGAGCTTTGGCTGGTGAAAAAGGCGATCGCCGACGCGGCCACATAGGCAATAATGCCAGCCCAGTTAAACGCAGGCTGCGGATCATTCATCTCAGGAAACTCGCCGCGCCGATGCACCCAATAGTCAGCCATGATGACACCCCCAATGGGCGGAATGAACGTGCCCAGCAGAATAAGATAGTCTACCAGCATTTCGTAAATGCCACCCCAGGCCAAAACTAGCGCAAATGCTGCACCGCCCAACACAAAAAGGGTGCGCTTGCTGGTGCGAAACATATTCGAAGCGGCGATCGAAAACGCGTAGATCGTGTTGTCTTGGGTCGTCCACATGTTGAGAATGAAGAGAACCATTCCTCCTAGCAGCAAACCCTGCTGTGCCATCACTTTGACAATATCAGGCTCGCCGTAGACCTTGGCCGCAAATGCACCGCTAAAAATCAGGAAGCCGTTGCCCAAGAAAAACGCAAGCAGGGTCGCAATGAATCCAATCTTGCCCGACTTTGCAAAGCGGCTCCAGTTGGTGGCTTGGGTTCCACCCGACACAAACGTGCCCACAATCAGCGTGATAGCCTCCCCCATAGGAAGCGGCTCGCCCAGTTCTGCGGCTTGCAATCCGGCGAATCCGCCGATATCGCCGCCTGCGATCGCCAAACTCCACACCATCAAAACCACCATCGCGGGGACGGCAATGCGGCTTAACCAATCCATCGCCTTGTAGCCAAAGTAGGCTGTAGAGCAGCAAGCGAAGGTGAAAAATAGAATCAAAACTCCTTTTAACGACTCGGGCACTCCGGCTAGGGTGATGAGGAGATTAGCCATCAGGGCAGACCCCCAGGCATACCAGCCAATCTGGGTAAAGCCAAGAATAAAGTCAACCCATCGTGATCCAAAATTGCCAAAGCTAAACCGCGCCATCAAAACGGTTGTCAGCCCTGTCTTAGCTGCGATAAAACCCAAGAGTGAGGCATACAATCCTAGAATCAGATTGCTCACGACAATCAGCCCAATTAAATCAGGCCAAAACTTAAACGATGGCCCCACAATGCCCCCCGCAAACAGCGTCCCAGAGTAGAGCGTAAATCCAATCAAAATCGGGGCTAAAGAAATAATCGACTTTCGCGCCGTTGGCGGCACGGGGTGTAGCGGAAAATCTTCTCCTGTCGCGCCTTGAGGCAGAACTGGGGGTTCGGTAATTGTATTCATGGTGAATGACTGATCTGAACGACCTGAAAATGACCTGCATGTTGTGCTCTATTCTGGGGTTGAGATTTGCTAGGAATAGTGCGTTTAAATACAGATTTGCATTTGACCTAATCAAATCAGTCGAGCTTTCAGGTGATTTTTGAGAAAGATGGTATTTGACGTAGCGCTAGGTTGACTGAGAGAGAGGCAATTGGGAGCATGTCAATTGCCTCTTAAATTGCCCCTCACCCAGGCCCAGGGTGAATTACCAGGGTGAATTAGTGGTAATAGCGCCGTTCTAGCCAAGAACGAACCTCTGATTCAGTCGTAAACACATGGTGCTCTTGGGATACTGGATCGTAGATGCGGTAGTAGAGATAGCCTTGGCGATCGCGTCTTTGCTCAATCACCGGATCAGATGAGCCATAGGCGAATTTTGCCAAACGCTCGATCCAGGCATCGGGCGATGCAGCTTTTAACAACCATTTCCATAATCGACCGAGCTTCGAGACCGGAGGAGTCGCCTGATAACCATCGAACACAATCAGGTCGGCAGAAGAGCGTTGAGAATCCATAGCAGTGACCTCTTCGAGAGAATGTCGCATCAGCAACCCAGAACGAAGGACTCAGCGAACGATGAGTGTTGAATTCTGGGTGTTGCACAGCTTGATTGAATTTTCCTCAATTTCTCTTGACCAGAACAGAGCCAGTGCTTATAAATTGTTATGTGAACACTTCAGTTAAACTCAACTGTTCTGGTTGCTTTGATCTTTAATTGTGTTTTGACCCCTGTTTTGACCCCGTTTTGACCCCTGGTTTTCGACTTTTGATCCCTATATTTCACTTCGCGACTCCTGGCATTGAGGGCTGCTATGAAAACATTGCCGATTACGGTTTCTCCGCTCGACCCTGATTTGAACAAGAGCTTGTATGAGCAAGTGGCCGATCGCCTCCACGGGCTGATTCGTGACGGTACGCTGAAGTCGGGCGATCGCCTGCCCTCAGTGCGCAAGCTCAAGCAGCAGTTGTCGATCAGCATGTCTACGGTGCTAGAAGCCTATCGCTTACTTGAAGATCGCGGAGTTGTGGCGGCTCGGCCTCAATCGGGCTACTACGTCAAGGCCACCGCCCTCAATTTGCTCGACGAGCCCGGTAAGTCATCGCCGCCTCGTCAAGTGTTCGAGGTTGACTCATCATTGACCTTTCGGGTGATCAGCGCCATCAACGATCCCCACATGGTGCAGTTGGGGCCAGCGGTGCAGTGTATGGAGAATTTTCCTCTCAATACGATCAATCGTCTTATGGGGCAAGTGATGCGGGCTCACCCGGAACAGGTGCATGGCTACGGCACAGTTTCGGGTTGTGAAGAGCTGCGGCGAGAAGTCTCCAAGCGAATGCTCAATGCAGGCTGCTCGATCTCTTCCGATGAAATTGTGGTGACAGCAGGCACCACTGAGGCGATTTACCTGGCTCTACAGGCATCGACTCGACCGGGAGATACGGTCATTATTGAGTCGCCAACCTATTATTCTGCCTTGGAGGTGCTTGATTCTCTTGGGTTAAAAGCCCTAGAGCTGCCAACTCACCCCCGTCAGGGCATGTGTTTAGATGCACTGGAGGCTGCCCTTAATATGGGCCAAGCCAAGGTCTGTTTACTGGTGTCTAATTACAGCAATCCTTTAGGAAGCTGTATGAGTGACAGTAAGAAAAAGACCATTGTGGAATTGCTCAACCGCTATGGCGCAGTTCTCATTGAAGATGATGTCTATGGAGATTTGGGTTTTGGTGGCGATCGCCCCAAGGCCATCAAAGCCTTCGACACCGAAAACCGGGTGCTCTACTGCTCCTCCGTCAGCAAAACCCTATCGCCCGGTCTGAGAGTGGGCTGGTGTCTGCCTGGTATTTATCAACCTCGGGTTGAGCGGCTCAAAGTCGTGGTTAATCATATGACGGCGATCGCCCCCCAGCTCGCAGTCGCCGCCTTTTTTGCCAATGGTGGCTACGATCGCCACGTCCGCCAGCTCTGTCGCACGTATCAAAAACGCATGGAGAGGATGCGGCAAGCCATTCAAGACTACTTCCCTGCCGAAACTCGCGTGACGCGGCCCCAGGGAGGCCATGTGCTGTGGGTCGAAATCCCAGGGGAGTTTGATGCCGATGAGCTATTTGAAGAAGCGATTCGGCATCAGATCAGCATTGCGCCGGGGTCGATTTTCTCAGCGTCGAATACGTTTTGCAACTGCTTTCGGCTCAACGTCGGTCTGGCTTGGTCAGAGCGCGTCGATCAGGCCATGCAAACTCTAGGACGGCTGATCAAAAAACAAATGGCGCGCCGCATTTTGGCTGAAAATTAAACGTCTGTAACCGATTCAGGCACAACCGATTCAGAGCTTCGTTCACAATCAAGGGCAGTCAAGATTAAAGATGTCAGCAGCACATCATGCGCTTGCCTGATATCGTGATTTACTGAGAAACAGCAATCTGGAATAAGGGCAAAGGATGGATTCATGGACAACATCAGCATCGGCATTATCGGCGGCAGCGGCCTCTACAAAATGGGTGCCCTCAAAGACATTGAGGAGATAAAGGTCAGTACGCCGTTTGGTGATCCTTCCGATGCGATTGTCGTAGGTACCCTGGATGGTGTGCGCGTTGCTTTTCTGGCACGGCATGGCAAAGGCCACCGTCTCCTGCCCGCTGAGCTGCCCTTTCGCGCCAATATCTATGCGATGAAGACCCTGGGTGTGCGCTATCTCATCTCTGCATCTGCTGTGGGTTCGCTCCAAGAAGCGGCAAAACCGTTGGATATGGTGCTCCCCGATCAGTTTATCGATCGCACCAAACATCGCGAATCGACCTTCTTTGGTGAGGGCATTGTGGCTCATATTGGGTTTGCTGATCCGATCTGCGGTAACTTAGCGAATGTGCTGGGAGAGGCGATCGCCAGTCTTAACCTAGCCGAAGCGGATCTGCATCGAGGCGGCACTTACGTTTGCATGGAAGGCCCAGCCTTTTCGACCAAAGCCGAATCTAATCTCTACCGCAGTTGGGGCGCAACGGTAATCGGCATGACCAATCTACCCGAGGCAAAGCTGGCACGGGAAGCCGAAATCGCCTATGCGACTCTGGCATTGGTGACCGACTATGACTGCTGGCATCCTGACCACGACAGCGTCACCGTTGAAATGGTGATCGGCAACCTGATGAAAAATGCTGAAAATGCCCAAAAGGCAATTCGTGAAACAGTGCGTCGTCTCAGCGAAAACCCACCTGAGTCAGAAGCGCATACGGCGCTCAAGTTTGCCATTTTGACCCAGCTTGACCACGCTCCAGAGGCGACCAAGCAAAAGCTAGCCGCGATTCTCAAGCCTTACCTGTAAGGCGATCGCTTCTCCGTCTAGCATCAAGGCGCTTGAAGTGGAGCGGGTCTGGGTTAGCGGGTCTGGGTTAGCACTCCTGCCTAGACTCTGCCCCAATGTTGATTCAACTTTCTGGTGAATCTGCTATTGAACCTGCGCCTTAATCAGTGCATGGGTCGCTGTGTCTGCGGCAAACAGATGCTCTACATAAACGAATTGTCGGCTATGGCAGTGCGCGCATCGGTTAGGACAGATATTGATGGGGAAGCTGTGCGGTGCGCGGCTTCCCCATCAATATGGGTTTCACATCAGCGGGTAGCGCTATAAAAGAGTACGAACATTGCGGATAAATCATTGCGGATAAATACAGAAGGAGGCTGAATCATAAGGAGCAGCCGACCTATTGGTACTATGCATCAGGGTTCCTTTAGCAGCCTCAGGCATCGAACTGGGCAGAATTGAACAGCGCTTTTTGCGCAGATGGTTTTCTGGCTGGCGATCGCCCCTAATCACCCCTGATCGCCCCTGGTGTGGCAACCTAGCCGGATAGCCCTATGCTGACTTAAGCGTCACATTCTCTTGTCCCCTTCTCGGCAATGCCGCTCTAAAATAGAACACAGTACAATTGGGGACGACATAACTCATCGTATATATCGACGATAGGTAGGTATTGACGATGGTGCGATGCTTATCGTTTGGTAAGCCGTGGCCCCAAAGCAAGCAACGGGGACAACCAACCCTTTCGCAGCGTAGTTAACGACAGAGTGACTGACGACGTGACTGATAACTTAAGGAATGATGGCACCGTGACTGATCCAAACTCAACCCATCACCAGGCTTCTTCCCACGACGATGAGAAGCAAGAGGTCAAAGTCAGTTCGACTAATCTTCAGGCCAATAAGGCAAATGAACCCGAGCCTGAGAATTTCTTTGCCGAGTTTGCCAAGATTCTCCTGCTCTCCATTGTTTTAGCCCTCGGCATTCGACACTTTGTCGCAGAGGCGCGGTTTATTCCCTCCGGCTCGATGTTGCCGACTCTCGAAATCGACGATCGCCTCATTGTAGAGAAAATGACCTATCGCTTTCGAGACCCTGAGCGAGGAGACATTGTCGTGTTTCATCCTCCTGACTGTGCCGTTAAGGGTCAGCTCAGCTTCGATGGCAACGCAGCAATTGCTCTAGAAAACGCAGATGATCCGGCAGCAGAGCGTGAACGACTGATTGAGCGAGCCAAGCGCGATGCGTTTATCAAGCGAATCGTTGCGTTGCCTGGAGAAACCGTTGAGGTGCATGACGGGTATGTCTATATCGATGGGCAAAAACTCGTCGAAACCTATATTGAAGAAGCTCCTAACTACAGGCTGAAACCGACGGTGGTGCCTGAAGGCTCTTACCTTGTATTTGGCGACAATCGCAATAATAGCTACGACGGCCATATGTGGGGGTTTTTGCCTCGCGAAGAGTTTATTGGTCGCGCCAGTGTTCGCATCTGGCCGCTTGGCCGCTTGGGTGCGCTCAACCAAGAACCCCTATTTTCTTTTGATGGACAAGACGCCAGCCAGGTTTCTCCTGTGAATGCGTCTGACCCAGAAGCAGCTTGGCGAGAAGCGTTTCCTCTGTGTGAAGAGGTCGATTGACTGCTCTCCCAGCAACCCTAACGGGTGTGCAGTGAGATTCCCGCTTCACTGGCTCACGCCTAGATATCCAAGCAAGCCTGGATATCCCCGGTCAGAACGCCTCCACGGGCTGTTTGCTTAACGTCCACGACACGCCCTGCCGCTGACGGGTTGAAAGGGAGCACAACTTCCCTGGTGCGTTTCTGCCCTCGGAGTCCGGTTATGGATATCCTGCATGGATCGCCATCCTGTGCGTGTTCTATTCTATCCCTTTTGCAGCGAGTGAAACCCTTGATATACAAAGATTACAGGAAACCTAGACGCTTTCAGCACCCCCTAAGCTTCGCTATAGGCGGAGCACTAGCGGAATTCTGGTAGCAAAGGCATTCCCTCTCGACTCATCTCTTTGAGACTATGCCTTGAGATGATTCCTATTGGGTGATAGGCAAGATGCAGGCATTAGGTATCTTCTTTGCAAGAACTTGCCTAGAACTTGCCTAGAACTTGCATTAGATAATTCCTAAAACGTATTCTCCTTCATTAACAGCTTGATTCGTCGAGACATTGAAGACCAGCCCTGCTGCGGCAGCGACCACTTGAATTGTTTCGGGAACTCGACCCTCTTTATTGAGGCAAAGCAGCTCATAAACGACTTGCCCCGCCTCTACAGCACTGCCGAGTGCCACCCGTGACTGAACATATCCTCCCGTTGGAGCATAATAGCGGGTCATGCGGCTACTCACGGTAAACCGGGTGTCGTGATAGGGAAGCGACTCAACCGGATAATTTTGAAGGCTGAGCAGACCTTTTTGAACCAGGTAGTTTTTCACACCCCTGACACCTTTCGCAACAGAGTCGGCATGCATCTGCATCCCCGACCCTAGCTCCAGCGTCCAGGCTTCAATGTCAAACCGGAGCGATCGCCCCAGCGCTGCAAAACGATTTTCCAAGGCGAGCCAGGGCTTGATAAAAGCTTCGTCAAAAGCATCACCATCGTAGGCATCGAGCAAAATGCCCACAGGCATCAGGAAAAATTTGGCGCTGTCATCGCGATCTTTGCAGTAGTAGAGATAGTTGATCCCCTGATCGTTAGAGCTGTGCAGATCAATCACGTAATCTGCATCTAAACACAGAGACTGAAGCCGATAGCGATACTTTTCTCGAAAGGGAACGCTGGGAGAAGCCTGAATTTTTTCTTGAAGGGCCGTAAACGCCTTCAAAATCCGTTGACGATATCGCTGCTGAATCAGCTTCTGGTCTTGAGTCAAATGCACCTGCACAAACTCATCAAGCGATCCGTTGGCATCAGCATCTCGGGCGATCGCCTTCTCATAATCCCAAAAAATCCGGTTCCAATCTTTGCCATCGTAAGGATTAAACCGCCCAGATGAAAAATGCTGCGATCGATGGTTTGTCGCCATCGGGTTGCAGGCAGGCACCATCCAGATTTCACCTTGCAACTGTTCGGCAGGCAAGGCAGAAAAGAACTGAATTAGCTCATAAATCACCGCATTGCCCGCAATTTCAGGCCCATGCAGATTTGACTGAATATAAACTTTGCGCCCAGGCTGATGTCCTTTAAAGATGTAGACCTGAAGGGCGAGGCGATCGCCAGAGGCTAGTGTAGCTAAAGGAATGGTAGAAATCGTTGGCTGCATAAACTGATGACTAACGCCCCATGACATGAACCACTAGCTCACGCTGATGACGACGCTGCCGATGCTCCCAAACATAGATGCCTTGCCACGTGCCCAACATCAGGCGGCCTCGTGATACCGGGATATTTTCAGAAGAATGGGTCAGTGCCGTCTTAATGTGGGCGGGCATATCGTCTGGCCCTTCAGCATCATGAATGTAAGAGCCGCTCTCAGGCACAAGCTGAGCAAAAAAGTTTTCCAAATCTCGCAACACATCCGGATCGGCATTTTCTTGAATCACCAGACTTGCAGACGTGTGTCGCAGAAACACATGACACATGCCCCCCTCAATGCCCGACTCAGATACGACCTCCTGAATTTGGGAGGTAACGTTGTGCAGCGTCTTTCCAGATGTCGAAAGACGCAATACCCGTTGATGAAAGCCCATAGACTGAGTCGCAGACGACGAAAAGCTAGACACATTAACCCTCAAA
>JBARXP010000040.1:0-2964 GCA_049647405.1 Elainellaceae cyanobacterium
AGCAAAGACTACGAATATTTACCCACGACTAGTGAGATGATGTTGTACGCAGCCATGGTCAATCTCATGATTAGAAGGCTGGCCTAAAACTTCTCAAACACCTTCTTACTTACCCTAATTCTTAGTCTTGACGTTGCACTAGTGCTGTGTCAGAGCTTAATTTTAGGGTAACTCCCTTCTGAAAATTCTTCTGTATGGGGTTTTCAGAGATCGACAACCCTAATTTTTAGTCTTGACGTTGCACTAGGTGCTGGCTGACGGTGGTCTGCGATGATTGTCAAACGCTTGGCCAATTTCTGCGAACAAGTCCCTGAGTATTTTTTCATCTTTTGAGCGATCTATTTTTAGGTAGTTTTGAATGAACTGATCGACTAAAGGCCCGTAATCTTGCTCAAAGGTGTATTGGTTATATCTTTCGTCAGGAACAGGGGTTATTTCATCTAACCAGACAGAATGCAAGGTCATGCCAATGTTAAGGTGAGGATGGCTTAGCTTATAGATAGGGCCATCACCGAGACATGTTGCATCAAAAATCCAGATTTCGCTGTTGTTAGACCAGTCTGAATCTGAACCCGCATCACTAGAGTAGAGGTTATCAGACTGGACGACTGTACAGAGAATATAACCTTCATCGCCCTGTTCTGGATGACTGCCTGCACGGGGTACAAATTGCAAAGAGAAAATGACCAATCCTCTTTCAAACTCATAGGTTTGCATGACCTGTAGATATGCATCTGGATTATTCCGATCGACTTTCACATGAGTCAAAATCATAGGAGTTCCCTTGGCGATCGCATCCATAAAGGCATCTAGAGGCACATTTCTGGGAGAATAATCCTCGTAAAGGTCGTACATAAACTCGGTCAGCAGTTCTGGAAACCCACCACCTTCTACCACATACAAGTCCGTCATCTGAGATGTATCGTCTCGGTAGGCATAGAGCCCTAAAAATAAGGGATCGTCTCGAAACTTCTGATAGATCTGCTTATTTCGGTACAAATCAGACTGTGCTTTGATTCGGTCAAAGGTCAGTTCGTAGGGTTCAACAGAGATTTCGCGATCGCTATCATCTTGAGGCTTGATTCTGATCAGAGCGACTGCTTGGCTGTCTAGCCCAGATGGAATCGTCCCTTGCAAATCGCTGATGTCAGCACTCTCCAATAGCTTGGAGCGGTCATACTGCACAATATATTCAGCAGGATCAAACGCATTTGCGATGGGAGCAACAATAACAATTTCTCCGGACTCAGTTTCGTTATAGTCTGTCAGTAAATGATCAAAAGCTCCGTTTACCAGGACTTTTTGGGCACTCACCTGGTGATTGTTAAGTGCTTCGGGCTGCTCCAAATCACTTCGCTTGATTAGGTAAAGGGGCGTATGGGGATTTTGCTTAGAGGCAACAGCATGTCTTAGCTGATTGACAATGTTATCTACCAGTGATTTCTCCAATATGGTCACTGAATGCTCTAGCAAATCTAAAAACTTGAGAAATCTATTAGATTGGGCAGTTTTCTGTACTGCTGCGAAGCTCTCAATAGGAGAACGGTCATCAGGATTTGCATCAGCAGTTGGAGAAATCTCAATCTTCTTCTGAGGAAGATCGGTAGTGGCCTCTTCTAGACTCTGGTAAAGCACCTTGAGAACCTCTCCAACCAAGGCTTTAGGCTCTGGTTTAGGTTCTCCTAGCGCTGCGGACGTTTTCTCTTCCATGCTCGAAGGCATAATACCGACATTCGGTAATACAACGGGTTGAGACATAAACGTCCTAAATTCATCTGAGAGTGCATCGGTTACAGGCTGCCCGTGCAGGCATTGGAGCACTTTATGAATGACGTTAAAAAGGGTCTTTAGCCACTGATTATCTAGAGCACCATATTTTAGAGCTTCTAGCTTCACCATTTTCCAGGCAAACTGGAAGCCTTCTTGCAGAGCTAGCTTTTGGGCTTGACGTGACTCGCCCGTTGCACTCAAAAAGTTCAGAACTGCTTTAACTAGATCGACTGACAGTAATAGAACTGTTTCGATCTGCTCAAACTTCATGGTTGTATCTGCAATGATCACATAGTTTTGGGTAATGCCCAGCATATGTGTTGATTGCAAGATTTGAATGGGCTGATCACGATGGGTCACTTGCCATTTGTCAAACTGCTCTCCTGTTTTAGAAGAGATACACCAACGAATTAAAGATAATTTATCGGTCTTAGATGTGCTATTTTCAGGCCGATGGAAGAGATAATGTTGTGGCGTTTTGATATCGCTCACGGTAAATAGTTCAGCCTTCTCTTCTCCATGCTCTGATGAAAAGTCGTTACAAGGATGGGCTGAACTCATCAGAAGTTCAAAGATGCCGGGCAAAACGTCAAGCCCTGACCAAATAGAGGTTTGGGTCTCTGACGAAAGCAAATTACCCACAGGGGCGACCAGATTTAAGGTGCAGGGATCGACCTCAAAGGGGCGACTCACATCATTGGTGACCAGCAAACGGGGGGGAGCCGTTTCACTATGTTTGACCTTAACGAGAGCTGTGTTGAGTTGGTAGCAAGAGCCCAAAATAGAAACTCGAGCAATCCCAAGATCAAAAAACTTAAAGTCTTCGAATTTCGGATTGTCGTGAGTCAGCTTGTCGGCCCAAAAGGTCGGAGGTTTCATGAGCTTAGCAGTTAGCCATGCTTGCCCCATTTCCTGACAACCGGGTGCTTGATGAAAGTCGATGCGATAAACCATGCCATCGCCATCGAAGAGTGCTCCCTTGCCATTCGCTCCTGGCAAGATTGTTGCTTTGGGAACGCCCTCCGATAGGCGGCTCTCTGAGTCATGAGGTTTAACCTGAGGCGGCAAAGAAGCGACTGTTCCAGCAAAAGAATTGATAAAGACATGGCCTTGCAGATCCTCTGGCAGTTCCGGTTCCTCAGAAGATGCGTGAACACCTTTATATCCTTCACCATATCTAATGGTGAGTTTTGC
>JBARXP010000041.1:0-2543 GCA_049647405.1 Elainellaceae cyanobacterium
AATTTGGTGGGCGCGCGGTGCGCGCCCACCAAATTGTCTATGTCCTAACTAAGCTGACTACAGCTATATGATTCAGATTTGTAAAATTAGTTTTGGGCTGCGTCTAGGCAGTTACACGATGGATTCACCACATATCGCTACATAAAATCAGGGAGCCTTGCGGTTAAGCAAAGCCCCCTTAAAGCGAAACCCCTACAGTGAAATCAGCAGTGAAATTAGCAGTGAAATCAGCCCATGTGTGTCGTTTAGACCTGAGCTTCGACAACCTCGGAAGAGTTAGTCGACGATCGCTGCTGAATTTTCTGCAAGAGCCGCTCTGCGATTTGAGGCGCGGTCAGACCCAGCTTCGCCTTCGCTTGGTCAGGTGTTGCATGGTCAACTAAGATATCGGGCACGCCAATACGCGTCACAGGCACCGGAATTTCTGCGTCCATGAGTGCTTCTGCGACCGCAGAGCCAAAGCCACCCATAATGCAGCCTTCTTCGAGCGTTGCCACCCGACCGATTTGCTGAGCCAGAGGCAAAATCAGCTCCGTATCGAGAGGCTTCACAAAGCGGGCGTTGATGACGGTCGCCTCGATGCCATGCTCACTGAGAATTTCGGCGGTTTGCATCGCGGTGTAAACCATGGAGCCATAGCCCAGCAGCAAAATGTCATCACCGTTGCGCAGAATTTCGGCTTTGCCGATAGGTAACGGCTCCCAGCCTTCTTCCATTAGCGGCACACCGTAGCCACTGCCACGCGGATAACGCATGGCGATCGCCCCTTTGGTGTAGTTGACCCCGGTCACAACCATGCGCTGGAGTTCGGCCTCATCTTTGGGTGCCATCACGACAATATTGGGAATGCAGCGCAAGTAAGCAATGTCATACAGACCCTGGTGGGTTGGGCCATCTGCGCCGACGATACCCGCCCGATCGAGGCAGAAGAACACAGGCAGCTTTTGGATGCAAACATCATGGATGATCTGGTCGTAAGCCCGCTGCAAAAAAGTGGAGTAAATGGTAGCAACCGGACGTAAACCCTCACAGGCCATCCCTGCCGCTAATGTCACGGCATGTTGTTCAGCAATGCCGACATCCACATACTGATCGGGCAATTTCTTTTGCAGCTTATCTAAGCCTGTCCCTGTCGCCATCGCCGCTGTAATTCCGACAATTTTGGGGTCGTTTTCAGCCAGAGTAACTAGGGTATGGGCAAATACTTTGGCATAGCTGGGCGGCTTGGGTTTGCTCGCAGGAACGGCTTTGCCTGTGGTCAGGTTAAAGGGAGACTGGGCATGGTAGCCAACCTGATCGTTTTCGGCGATCGCATATCCTTTGCCTTTTGTCGTCGCCACATGCACCAAGACAGGGCCGGGATGTTGATGCGCTTGCTTAAAGGTCGCAATCAATTCTTCTAGATTATGACCATCGATAGGGCCAACATAAGTGAACCCTAGTTCCTCAAACACTGCACCGACTTTAGGCACCGCCAACCGCTTCATCCCCTCTTTGATGCGGTCAAACTCAGGAGAGAAAGACTCTCCGACAAAAGGCAAATGCTTCAACTGCTCTTCTAAGTTGTCAGTGAAGAACTGCATCGGCGGACTGAGACGCATTTTGTTGAGATAGCGAGGAATTGCGCCAACGTTGGGGGAGATTGACATCTCGTTATCATTGAGCACCACCAGCAAGCGCGTATTGGGCAGATGACCTGCGTGGTTGATGGCTTCTAGAGCCATGCCTCCAGTCAATGCACCGTCACCAATAACGGCTGCAACATTGTAGTTTTCGCCTTGGCGATCGCGCGCCAAAGCCATGCCCAGCGCTGCCGAGATGCTCGTAGACGCATGACCTGCCCCAAAATGGTCAAAGGGGCTTTCAGACCGCTTGAGATACCCTGCAACGCCATCTTTTTGACGCAGCGTATGGAATTGGCTATATCGCCCCGTAATTAATTTGTGAGGATAAGCCTGATGGCCGACATCCCAAACCACCTTGTCGCAGTCAAGATCAAGGGTTTGATAAAGAGCAAGCGTCAATTCGACAACTCCTAAGCCCGGTCCTAAATGCCCTCCACTCGCGGCAACAGTCTCCAGATGTTTTTCCCGGATTTGTAGGGCAATTTGCTTGAGTTGATGAATCGACAGCCCATGAAGCTGATTAGGATGGGTCAATTCACTCAGATGCATAACGGAAATACCTTAAATTCCAAAAATCTTGAGGTTCTACTGAGAAGATTCAAATCTTGAGATTTGAATGAAGTTATTTAAAAGTCTGGTTTTGTGCAGCCTTGAGCTGAGATTTCATCGCCCACGACTCTATTTACTCTAGTCCAATGTGGAGTCTTCATTAGCACCGCTTTACTTTGCTATAAGAAAAACTTATGCTGAAGAGCATTTTCTGACCGTGTGATTTGGCGATCGCCCTCCTTTAGAAGGTGTTTGAGAAGTCTTAGGCCAGCCTCCTAATCATGAGATTGACCATGGCTGCGTACAACATCATCTCACTAGTCGTGGGTAAATATTCGTAATCTTTGCTCAAGCGTCGGTAGCGACCCA
>JBARXP010000042.1:0-38209 GCA_049647405.1 Elainellaceae cyanobacterium
CATTCGTCAGGGTAAACAGCCCAAGGTTGAGGCGATTGAAAATCGCTTGACCATCGACTTGCTGAAGGTCAAACTCATCGCCAGCGCCGTCGGCACCGTTCACTTGAGTGACATCAAACCCTGCGCCCCCGTTGATAAAGTCGCTGCCGTCACCATTATTCCAAACAAAGCGATCGTCACCCTCCTCTAAAGAAGCGATGTCGTCGCCGCGCTGACCCACGACAATATCATCGCCAGCCCCGGCAAAGAAGGTATCAATAGCAGAACCACCCAGTAATAGGTCATCGCCGTCACCACCGAAGGCTTCAATCGCAGTGGAACTCTCACGGGCATCTAGTGTGTCGTTGCCATCACCTCCATTAAATACGACCTGCGTGACAGCGGTATTGGACAAATCCTCAATCTCAAAAGAATCATTGCCTCCAGCGGCATTCAGTTCGATGACCTCGGTGCTATTGATATCAAGGGTGAAGGGAAACGGATCGACCCGGTCAAATAAGGCACGACGACCTTGCTGCTTGAGGGTAAATGTCTCATCAATACCGCCGCCATTGGCGATCGCCGTATCGATACCTGCACCCCCGCGCATGATGTCGCTGCCATCTCCTGGATTCCAAACCATGCGGTCATCGCCTGCGCCGCCTCTCATGGTGTCGGCACCTGCATCCCCAATCAGCAGGTCATCGCCTGCGCCGCCTCTGAGCAAGTCATCATCATCCCCACCCTGAATCCGATCGTCACCTGATCCGCCGATGAGGACGTCCTCACCGCTGCCGCCCTGAATCCGGTCATCTCCAGAGCCGCCGATGATACGATCATCGCCACTATTCCCATTCAGTCTGTCGTCTCCGTCATTTCCTCTAAGGGTGTCATCGCCGTCCTGGCCTCTGACGTTGTCATCACCATCGCCTGCCCGAACGATATCGTCACCGGCACCGGCACGGATGCGATCGTCTCCATCTAATCCGCGTATCAGGTCAGCATCGAGGGTGCCAATGAGCCGATTGTCGTTGTTGTCACCAATAATACGAGCCATGAGAAATCTCCTGTAGATATAGTTGTGTGCGAGATAGTTGCGTGCGAGGTTATTTGGTCACTGTTGGCATTGCGATCGCCTAACTCAGGTCGCTAAGCTTAGATGGCCAAACTTGGATCAATGTTGGTCAGAGTCGGCTGATAACAATACCGGGCAAGAACGAGGTGAACAGGCCCACGCAGCAGCCTATGTCTCATCAGCGACACTGATCAGGCAGAGGTTATGCATAAGTGGCAAAATGCTGGTGAACCGGGAATGAGAGCATCGAAGACTGCTCTTAGGATGAGAGACCATCAAGGGTCATTCCCTGTATGTTGTTCTTTTTGTCGTTCTGTAGGTGATACAGGCGTCAGCCGGAATTGGATTTAAATGGTGGGAAAAAAGTTCTTGATTCGACTGTGCTGGCTCAGTAGGCTCACCACTCAACTAAAGACCAGCACTCGAATAGGGAAGATCTGCCTCAAGCTGGCAGATCTTCTACGGCGATAGAAGTTGGGCGATCGCCATCGACTAGGATTTTGGGGCTGGGGCGATCGCTTGTTTTTTGTCCACTTGTCGCCCGCTTTTGGTTAGATTCATTACAATAGCTTTAATAACTATTCGTATTGGGTAAAAGCGATGTTGCCCTAGAGAATTTTTGTACCCGTCAAACCTTGTCTGGGCAGGGCTTTACACCCTAAGACCCTTGGCTGAACTTCGGGATTTAACGCGTTCCCGCTCACATAAGTCTTGCTCTGCTGCACCCGTATTCATATCGATTAGGGGCTCCTTTGGCATAACTGTAGACCGGGGCGCGATCTCCAGCCTTTCTCGTAGCGATATCAAGTTACGCTTGACGCTCAAGATTTTATTTCTTCAACCTGTAATCAACCTATCGCTCATCCAATTTCTCATTCCCTAACCAGGAGGCTTTTGTGGCACTATATGCAGAACTTCACCGCCATCTCGGCGGTTCCGTTGTCCCTAGAGTATTGTGGCGATACTTTCATCGCAGTGGCGATGCTTTAGCTGAACGCTTTCCAGACTACACCGAGTTTGAGGACTTTTACACCCGCCCCCGCAATACTCTTGATGAATATTTAGAATTGCACACCTTAGTCGAGAAGGTGCAAACCGAGGAGACGCTACCTTACTTTGTCTACCGCCTCATGCGGGGAGCTTATATCTTTGAGAATCTAGCGTATTTAGAGTTGCGCTATACTCCCTATTTGCGGACTCCCGACCACCTCAGCCAGTCTGAGCGCATCGATAATATGGTGCAGGTTGTAGACACCGTGAGCAAGGCAAGCCAAGTTGGAGAATACCCCATCGTCATGGGGCAAATTTTATGTATGCACTCGCGGTTGCCCTATGAGGTCAATCGAGCCATCGTAGACTTGGCGGCTCAGATGCAGCCCCATGTGTGTGCCATTGATTTAGCGGGTGGAGATGCCCACTATCGCGATCGCCTAGATGAATTTGTAGAGCTATATGCCTATGCGCGATCGCTGGGCCTCAAAACAACAGGCCACCTCTACGAGACAACAGAGGGGTGCTACCCCGAATTGTTGCCCTACCTGATGCGCATTGGGCACGGCATCCAGATTCCCTTGCTGCATCCAGAATTGCTGGGTGAGATTGCTGCACGCAACCAGTGCCTCGAAGTCTGCCCGACAACCTATCTCAAAACAGGTACATTAGACAGCATCGATCAGCTCAAAACAGTATTTGATAAGTGTTTTGAAGCCGGAGTCGATATTGCGATTTGCACCGACAACGCAGGGTTGCACAATGTGCGGCTGCCGTTTGAGTATGAAAACTTGCTAACGCATAACATCATTGATTTTGAGCAGCTTCAGGCTTGCCAAGCTGCCGCCTTCCGTCATGCTTTTGCATGGCCCTACGACGAGCACCCAGCGTCAATCTTAACCCATGCTCTCTCTGAGACACGGGGCGAAGAAGCTGCCTTGGCACAGACGACTTCGCTCATTCATGCAGAGTCTCTCAGCCAGTCGATCGAAGCCTCTCCGTCAGAAGCGATGGAAACCTCTATCTAAACAGGACTGACGCACAACTCGCCTAAACCTGAATAAACTCGTTGAAATGGTGGGCGCGGCGCGCCCACCATTTCAACAAAATGCGTCAGTCCTGCTACAAAACGCTATTAGGATTCAACACGATAGCGCTGATTGCGAGTCGTAGCCGCGTAGCTCGCCACGAGCCCCACCATCAGCCACCAGAGTGTGCTGATTTGGGGACGATACCAAACGGTATCCACCATGCCGTGAGCTAGCATCCCGACCATAATGGCGATCGCCCCCATCAGCCACAATGCTTCTGGATCACGCTTTTGACGCAGTTTGTTAAGGGCTTTCCACGCCTGCCAGAAGGTGACGATCATCAACACAGCAAAGCAGGTAAGGCCGATAAACCCAGTTTCGACTGCAATCTCAAGGTAGACCGAATAGGCGCTCAGAGCCGTGTAGCCCGGTTCTTGGTAAAACGGATAAATTTTGTTGAACGCATCGTTGCCAGGGCCAATGCCTAAGACCGGGCGATCGCGAATCATATCCATGACTGCACCCCAGACATTGATGCGGAAGTTGTTGCTGCTGTCTTCTCGGCCAGCAAAGATACTGCTGACCCGTGCCCGCAGCGGTGCCACCGCCAACACGGCTAGACTTAAAACTGCCGCTGTACCCCCTACAACGGTAGGCAAAGCCCAAACTTTCCAGACGGAGGGCAGCAACGGACTGACCCAGGACACCAGCAGCAGTAAGAATACAAATCCTGCGACGACGAAACCAATCCAGGCTCCTCGACTAAAGGTCAGCACGAGGCAAGCCGAATTCACAATTCCCATCAGCACTGCCAGCCCTTTTGCCGGAATGCTCTTCCAGGTGAGGAAGGCAGCAGCACTAAAGATTGCAGCAGGAATTAAGTATGCTCCCAACAAATTGGGATTGCCGAGATAGCTATAAACTCTCGTCGTGCCAGCCAGAGATGAGTCAGCATCAACCCAGGTTGCTAAGGCATCGGCTCCAAAAAACCACTGCCGCAGCCCAAAGATGCTGACAAACGTCGCGACGTGTAAATAGAGCGCAATCAATACCGATCGCCATAGGGGCGATCGCAGCGATCGCGCCAGCATGACAAACAGCAGCAGGTAGAGCGTCAACTTGATCCAGCCCTGAAATGCCTCCCCCCGCACAGGAGAAAACACTGTGGCGATGGTTGCAATACACCAGTAAAGACCCACAAAAACATGAATCCAAGTGACGCTTGCCGCCGAATCATCGGCCACCGTCAGCAACATCCAGAAGGCCGCACACAATAACAGCAGCAGACCAATCAGGGTTGTAGAGACAAACGGCGCAGCCACAAAAATGAGCAGCACGGCCACCATGCCAATGACATCGGCCCACCGCAGCAGCAGGCTGCTCTGTCGCCATGACTTCAGCAGCCCGACGATTCGATGGAGGTAGCTAGACTGTAGCCAGCTTTCAAGAGACCCCTGATCCAACATAGTGTTTGTTGATTAACTCAAAATGAATTCAGACTCTTTGTATGGCGCTGCTAGCGCGAGCAAGATGCTCGCACTACATCCATCAATGACCTTGCGCGGGAATGAACTTGCACCCATACGATGCTCCCGATCATTCGGGGTTTGTGCCATGCCCTGTCTACAGCTGGTCAAGTTGAGTTTTGAGGGCTTCTAGCTCCGCATCAACAGCTTCATCTTTGGGGGCCACTTGTTCGGTTTCTGATGCGGGTAAAGCGCCCTGATTGGGAGTAGAGCCGCCTAGCATCTGCGCCTTCATCGCTTCAAGCTCTAGATCAACATCAGGGCTTTCGAGCTGGGCAAACTGGCTTTCGAGATCTGAGCCTGCTAACTCAGCTGCCGCCTCCGATTTCGCCTCCATCATCATGACTTTTTCTTCCATGCGCTCAAAAGCCGCCATGGAACTGTTGGTGCTGAGCTGCCCCATGGTGCTCTGTAGCTGCTCGTTGGCTTTGGCTGCGCTTGCACGAGCCTTGAGCATGTCCTTCTTGGTCTTCGCTTCAGAAATCTTGCCTTCTAGAGCGATGAGATTGCGCTTGAGCGCATCAACTTGCCCCAATTGCTGATCGAGCTGACCTTTGAGAGCACTCGCCGTATCAGCCTGAGTTTTTTTGCGGCCTAATGCTTCTCGTGCTAGGTCTTCATTGCCTTTTTGGAGCGCCAACTGGGCGCGCTGCTGCCATTTTCCAGCTTCAGAGTCGGCCTGACTGTATTGCTGCTGGACACGCTTTTGGCTGGCGATCGCCTTCGCCACCGCCTGACGCATCTGCACCAGGTCTTCTTGCATATCGATGATGGCTTGCTCCAGAATCTTTTCTGGGTCTTCTGCCGAACTAACCATCGAGTTTAGGTTTGAGCGAACGACTCGGCTTACACGGTCAAATAATCCCATGACGTTTTTCCCTATTGCAGGACGAACTACTGGCTACATTAATGCGGTGCGAGATCAAGAGTCAGTGCGAGATCAAAACTACGACAAATCAGGACACTTAATCCAGGACGCTGGGCTTACCGCTGAGTTTATAACGGTAAACGATCTGCAATGACATGATCTGCAACGATCAATGCCTGTTGGATTTGAGCGGTCAATTGAGCGGCATCGTTGCAGCCTTGTTTCAGTGGCATCATTCAATCAAATGCAAACAAGTGAGAATGACTCTGGGTTGACAACCTTGGGTTGACGAACTGGCGATCGCCATAGAACCCCAATATCCACTCCCAATATCCACTGTTTACTGCAACGATTCACTCCAACGTCAAAACCCAACATTTCTTTCATCAGTCTACTCTAGGCATCCTTTAGACAACAGCCCTTTTCTGGAGGGCGGGATTAAATTGCAGCCTTAGAAACCATGGGGGCGACTCTGTGAACCATGTGAACCAGAAGATTGCTTAACAGCCGTTTCAATCGCACGAAAGAGCGGCGATCGCACGATGCCGATCAGCAACACCGTCGGCAGAACGATAAATCCCAGAGCCAGCTTCAGCACAACCTGAGTTGCCTCCCAGGTCAAAATTCCAGCCTGATACTGGTAGCCAAGGGCGATCGCCAGCACCAGCAGCAGTAATCCGGCAAGGATCAGGGTCTGACGCGATTGGGCAGTCGAAGTACTCGTGAGTTGCCATGTCCAGGGTTGCCGTGAAAAGGTGAGACCTTTCTTAAACCCCTTGCCGACGCCAAACAGCACCCAGCCCGGACGCATCATTTCTATCGCTATGATGCTCCCGACAATGCCGATGCCCATACTCGAATTCAGGCTGTAGCGCAGCCACTGCACCCGATCGTAAATCAACGGCACAGGCAGGGTCAGCACCAGATGCGGAAAATAGGCGATCGCCTGTGGATAGGCCAATAGTGATCCGGCTATTAGGGCATGGACGCCAACGGCAACCATAAACACGAGGTAAATCAATCCGAGGTAGAGCATCGACAGTCGCACCTTTGCCGCAAAGGAACAGTGCCGATGGAAATCATCGCGGCAGCAATAGTTGCCCACCCCCAAAATCATCACGAGGGCAAGCAGACCGCCATTGCTCCAGGGCACAGAGTCAGTCAATAACAAGACGGCGATCGCGGCGATCGTCACCATGCCGCCTAACAGCCAACCCCGTGACCGGGCGTAGCGATAGATGCGGCTGTAGCCATAGGTGAGTAGCCCTAAGAGGCTGGCTCCTGTTGAGACTTGTCCCAATAGCCGCCATCCTAGATGGCCAGAATGCCGAAGACCAGAACGATCGGAAACCAAATCTAACAGGCCTAGCGATTGGGCAACCCAGTCGGTCACTTCTCGAATCAGAGTCTGATCGTAAGGGGCTAGGAAATGATCCGCTGTGGGGGAGAAGACGAGACGACGAGCGGCGGCGGGATGCCCTGCCTGACGAACGGTCTGGAATGAATGGGTTCGAGATGGATGGGTTTGAAATGGATGGGTTTGAGATGGATGGGGCGCATCAGAATCGTCAGCCGAAACAGCATCAGGGGCGATCGCCAATGCCCAAAATTCTTCCATGACACCGACCGGATTCAGCTCCTCATAGATGCCGCTGCCCAAAAACAAATTCTGTGGCGAGGTGGGTGTCGCGACTCCAGCGATGCCAAGGAGAAAAGTTGTTCGCAGAGCTTCATCCTGTAACGCCACGTCAAGGGCAGTTGTGCCGCCCATAGAGTGACCTCCGATGCCCAATCGATTCGCGTCAAATTGGGGCTGCTGACGCACCCAATCGACAACACGCTGGGTGTCTCGAAGATTGGCCTCCGGGGATTGAGGTCGTCGATAGGACTCGCCAGACCCGCCAAAATCAAACACGACAGCTGCGATACCTCGCTGGGCTAGGGCGATCGCCAGAGGCATCATGGTGTCTTTGCTCGAACTAACCCCATGGCAGAGAATGACTGCCGGATAGGGGGCTGTGCTTGAGGCAGGTTGATAGACTCGCCCGACAAGCTCCTGGCTAGAGTGCTGCCCTTCAGTGGGTAAGCGAAAAACGTGCGATCGCACGCCATCTTGACTGAGTCCTAACCATAGACTCAGCCCGAGTAATAGCCATAAGCAAAGGAATTGAACGGTACGCATACCCCGTAGAGTTCCCAAGGAGTCTCAAAGAGAAATCGTCGTTGATTGAAGAACAAATATTAAGAAACTGTTAGACAATGAAAAGCATTGTACTGTTCTGTAAAACGTCAAGACATTGTTTATGGTTCGACTCATTTTTGCTCGACTTGCACTCATTGCTTGTGTCTCGCTTTTGCTGGGCAGTTTTGCTGTGCCATCATCGGCGCAGGCTCAGTTTCTTGCTTCCTCAACGACTGGGATTCACACAGTTGATCCCTCGCTCCCTCCATCTACTGCCGATATCGCTTTAGGAGACTCTATGTTTTCATTCTCAGGGACTCGTCCCGACAATCTGGGTGTAAAAGAAGGAACCTTGGCCGCTTGCCCCAGTAGCCCCAACTGTGTCAGCAGCCAGAGCCCTAAAGAAGACGCTGAACACTATATCGAACCCCTGACTTACTCAGGTAGCCCTGATGAGGCGATCGCCAAGCTGAAGTCAATGATCACAGACATGGAGCGGACGGAGATGATTACCTCCGAGAATCGCTATCTCTACTCAGAATTTACGAGTAAGCTGATGGGCTTTGTCGATGATGTGGAATTTTATCTCGATGAAAGTGCTGGCGTGATTCATGTGCGATCGGCGTCTCGACTGGGTCAGTCTGATTTGGGAGTGAATCGTAAACGTGTCGAAGAAATCAGGGCAAAATTAGCAGTAAAAGCCTGATTTTCCGCTTCTTATTCACTGCTTCATCGCCCGTAAAGCCGCCTTTATGTCCTCTATCTTCCTTGAACTGCTGATTATTCTGGCGTTAGTTATCACTAATGGTGTTTTTGCCATGGCAGAAATCGCTATTATTTCTGTCCGCAAGACGCGCCTACAGGAGTTAGTCAACCAGGGCAATGTAAAAGCTCGCATTGCCCTGGATTTGTCCAATTCTCCGAATCGTTTTTTATCGACAGTTCAGGTAGGAATTACGCTCATTGGAATTTTGGCAGGTGCGTTTGGAGGCGCGACGCTATCGCAGTCACTAGCCCAGTATGTGGCGCTGATTCCTTGGGTCGGGCAATGGAGTCATGCGATCGCCCTCAGCACCGTCGTCATTGGCATCACATACCTGTCGCTGATCATCGGAGAGCTTGTGCCCAAGCGGTTGGGCCTAAACAACCCCGAGAAAATCGCGATCAACGTGGCGAAGCCGATGAGTGTGCTGTCGGCGATCGTCGCCCCTATTGTGCATTTGCTCAGTACTTCGACCGAAGTCATCTTACGCATGATTGGGGTAGAGCAAGCGTCGTCAGAGCCTCTGATCACAGAAGAAGAGATTAAAGTGCTGGTGCGCCAGGGGACAGAGGCTGGCATGTTTGAAGTGGCTGAGCAAGACATGGTAGAGCGGGTGTTTCGCCTGGGCGACCAAAACGTCGGCAACTTAATGACTCCGCGACTTGATATCCTTTGGCTCGATCTGAGCGACTCCATTGAGATTAACCGCGAAAAAATGGTTAACAGTAACCATACTCGGTTTCCGGTCTGTCACGACAGTATCGATAATGTGCTGGGCGTTTTGAATGCCACAGACGTGCTGACCCAAACTCTGCGGAATGAGCCTCTCGATTTCACCGATATTCTGCGATCGCCCCTCTTTCTTCCTGCCAGTACTCGCGCCTTTAAGGTCTTGGAGTTGTTCAAGCAGTCAGGAACCCATATTGCTTTTGTGGTCGATGAGTATGGCGTGATTCAAGGTCTGGTGACGCTCAATGATGTGATTGAGGTGATCATCGGCGACATCCCCTTTGCCGACCATCCCCATGAGCTGCCCGCAGTTCAGCGAGACGACGGTTCTTGGCTCATCGACGGAATGCTCTCCATCGATCGCTTCAAGGAAATCTTTAAGCTCACCTATCTTCCCAATGAAGAACACAGCAACTTTCAGACCCTAGGAGGCTTTGTCATCACCTACCTAGGACGGATTCCAGCCGCCGCAGATTACTTTGAATGGCACAACTTTCGCTTCGAAGTGATGGATATGGACGGCAACCGTGTAGATAAAATGCTGGTGATGCCGAGTCGCCGCCGCACAACGACCTTTTAGCTTGTCGTATTGGCTTGGTTATGCGACGGTTATGCGACGGCCTATGTGCCCCTCCTAAGACAGCAGGGGACGGGCATGGAGAAGTCTATACCGTCGTAATATCAACTTCTTTTTCGCCAAAGACCACGTCAATCTTATCGACGTACTTATCGGTTATTTTCTGCACCTCATCTTGCAGATCCCGCGATTCATCTTCAGAAATATCGCTATTTTTTTCCTCTTTGCGAACGCTGTCGATCGCATCGCGACGGATATTTCGGATCGCGACTTTTCCCTCTTCCGCAAACTTAGACGCGACTTTCACCAACTCTTTTCGGCGATCGCTGGTGAGAGGAGGAATGTTAAGCCGGACAACCGAGCCGTCATTACTAGGGGTTAAGCCAACATCAGACAGAGAAATCGCCTTTTCAATGGCAGAGACGCTGCCAGGATCATAGGGCTGAATGGTAATCGTGCTGGCGTCGGGCGTATTTACGTTTGCCAATGACTTCAGTGGCGTTTGAGTGCCATAGTAGTCAACCATCACTCGATCCAGGATGGCTGCATTGGCCCGCCCTGTTCGAATTGTGTTGAATGCTCGTTGTGTGGCCTCAACGGCTTTCTGCATTTGGCTTTCGACTTCAGCTAACTTCACAAGATCCTCCAACAATCGTTCCAATTGATTCTCCCATTACGGCGCGACGAATGTTGCCCGCTACAGACAAGTCGAACACAATAATGGGGATATCATTATCTTTACATAGAGCGATCGCCGTACTGTCCATCACGCGTAAATCATGAGTTAAGACGTGACTATAGGTTAAGCTCGTAAAGCGCTTTGCATCAGGGTTTTGACGCGGATCAGAGTCGTAGATTCCATCGACTTTTGTTGCCTTAAATACAACCTCTGCATTAATTTCAGCCGCCCGCAGTGCAGCCGTTGTGTCAGTGGTGAAAAATGGATTGCCAGAACCCGCTCCAAAAATGACCAATCGTCCTTTTTCAAGGTGACGCATGGCTCGCCGTCGAATATAGGGTTCTGCCACTTCCTGCATCTCGATTGCGGTTTGAACCCGAGTCGGTATGTCCAACCGCTCAAAGGCATCTTGCAACGTCATGGCATTCATCACCGTGGAAATCATGCCGATGTAGTCAGCCGTTGCCCGATCCATGCCGGAGGCTGCACCTTTGACGCCCCTGAAAATGTTGCCGCCACCCACGACGATCGCCACTTCGACACCAGCATTGACAATATCTACAACTTCTAGAGCAATTTTTTTAACCACAGCAGGATCGATGCCGTAGGAGAGGTCGCCCATCAGAGCCTCACCACTTAGCTTCAGCAAAACTCTCTTATATGTTGTCCCCATGCGAAAAACGCTCAATCCTTAATACTTCCCACCTAAGATAACAGTCGTGGAGCTAGAAAAAGGCTTTGAAAAAGCTTAAAACGTTTGGCAGACAAGTCTTTGGATAATCTTTAAAAAAATGAAAACAAAAATTAATTTCATCTCCGACGAAGGGAGCGAACGTCAATTTTTGCGCCACTTGACCGAGCATCCCACGGGGTTTGTGGTCGGGATGCTGATAGTTTTGCTGTTAATTAGGAGAGAGATGGCATCGTGCAAGTACGTCTGACTGACTGTGCTGGCGTCTTTGGGGCTATTATCGATTGCTCCCACATAGCAAATGACGCTGGCCTGATCGATGAGAAACGCCTGGGGGGTAGTCGTTGCTCTAAACCCCTGAGCGACATCTTGAGCCACGTCTCGAAGATACGGAAAGTTAAGCTGATGCTCTGCCGCAAAGACTTGCATTTGCTCCAAGCTATCTTGAGGCACTTGGCGATCGTCATTTGAGTTGATGCCGATCAGGGTGACGCCTTGGGGTTCAAATTCCGTTTGAAGCTGTTTTAATCGTTCTAGATAAGCTTGCACATAGGGGCAGTGGTTACTCATCATGATTACCGCTACTGCGTCGTACTTATCCAGATATCGAGCGAGATGATGGACAATATGGTTAATATCTGGCAGCTCAAAGTCGGGTGCATAGCTACCAACCGGTGACACAGCATGAATCATAGAAGTAGGCCGAACAGGGTACACACTGAAACTAGGCTCTCAAGTGAGGCGTTGGTCATGCTCTCAAGACTTGAAGATGACTCTATCAGACACACCGATAAATCTACAAATCTACAAAATTTAGCCTCTCTCTGGCTCTCGTGTATTTGTAGTGCCGATGCCTAGACCAGTATGCCCACCGAGAGAGCGATCGCCACTGAAACCTCAGAAGTGTGTCTATGAATCCACCACATCACCTCAACACTCGCATCCAAGGCACAGGCTTTCCCATGCTTTGTCTCCACGGGCATCCTGGTTCTGGCAAGACCATGTCGGTGTTTACCGAGCGGCTTTCTCAGCACTATCAAACGATCGCCCCTGATCTGCGGGGCTATGGTCAAAGCCGCACATCTCAGCCCTTTGCAATGACAGATCATCTGGCTGATTTGCTCCATTTAATGGATGCCCAGGCTGTTGAATCATGTATAGTTTTGGGCTGGTCTCTGGGCGGCATTTTGGCAATGGAGCTAGCCTTGTCCGCGCCTGACCGCGTAGCAGGGTTAATTTTACTGGCGACAGCAGCTCACCCCAAAGGAGCCCACCCCGCAGTGAGTTGGCAAGACAATGCCACGACGGCGATCGCCGCCCTAGCCAACCAAGTCTGGGTAGGTGCCCCCTGGCTGATCGAAACATTTGGCAAGCGATCGCTCTTCCGATATCTCGTACAGCAACATACGCCCCAGGTCTATCATCGGCTCGCGACCGAAGCGGTCGAGGCTTATCTAAACACCTCACCCCACGCAACTGAGGCATTACAGACTGCTCTCCGACAGGGATACAACAACCTCTCAGCCATTCAGTCTATTACGAGCCCAGTGCTGATGCTTGCCGCAGAAAACGACGTTCATATCACAGCGGCATCAAGCCTTGAAACGGCCAAACAATTGCAGCAGAGTCAAACCCGATGTTATGCCGAAGCTGCTCATCTATTTCCCTGGGAAATTTCTGATCAAGTGTTGCAAGATATCGAAAAGTGGCTGAGCGAAACGTTTCCCGTTGCACAGTCTGAAAACAAAGCACAGCCTTAAGCAAGGGCAACTGAGAGTTCTCCGACGTTAGGGAGTACCTAGGGAATCAGAGCGATCGGCCTGTCTCAAGAATGCTCCTATCAAACCACGCTAAATCGAGGATTGGTATTGAGAACGACAGGTTCAAAGTGCTGCATCCACTGAATAAACGATTGAGACGTATGCATAAAGTCTTCTTGACGCACCAAGATGGCGACATACCTCACCCGCTGTTTGACGACAATCGCACAATACCCGGTGCCGTGAATGACCGCATGGTGAAACCCATCGATCTGGAGTGAGGAGATGAGAAGCGATCGCAGTCCTAAGGCTTGAAAAATAGTTTGAACCCAGCTGATGTCGCCATTCTCAGCCGTTGTAAAGTACTCTTTAGGCAAACCGCTGAGGTCAAAAATGGCAGCGCCGATGACTGCATTCGCGTAATACTGTTGCTGATCCTCTGAGCGGGGATCCGTATCAGATGGCATAGTTTATTAACTTGGGCTGTGGGTGCTTGGAAGCAGTGTATGAATCACCGCTGAACAAAAATCAAAATCCCTGATTGTAAAATCTAGATCATGAAGCGGTGATGCAAGAAGTACCCTAATCCCTTGTAATTACAGCCAGAATTCCCAATCTGAGAGCAACTCGACTCTAGTGAGGGAGATCAAAAAATTCTGGTCAAAATGGCTTTCAATCTGTTGAGCGAATAAACTCTAACTATGAGTCTAGACAGAGAGAAGAGGGTAAAGCGACCGTATATTCGCCTGGTTTTATAGATTCATCGTACTGTCGCAGCGCAAATCTTGCAGAATATTAGTGACGAAGGGGCTAGTTCTCCAATTGATTAGACGGCTGTAAATCATATAGCGATCCTAAATGATTTGTGAGGGGTGGGGCAGGCAGTACCCACCCCTCACCATTTATTTCACAATTCATGTGAGACTGCTATACAAAGACTTTATCAACTTGTAGGTGAGATAAGGTCTTATGAAGAAATGAGTTGCGGAAGCCGGGTGAGCGCTGAATTAGCGCTGACGCTAAAAATTAACGTTAACAATTGACGTTGACAATAGAGGTGTTAGTCTTTAGGCGGATAGCGATCGCCTGATCGCTCCATCGTTCTGGCTCTGAGTTCCATCTGAGTTCCAATCGAGCAGTGTTCTCTGTTTAGCAGTTGCCTCTGTGGTGAAAAAACTATTTGAAAATCCCGTTAAGGCAGTGATTACTGTCCTTGTGTTTATCCTAGGACTGAGGTTACTGTTTGCGCTAAGTCGTGTAGATCTGTCGCCACTACAGAATTTGACTGGAAGCGCGGCTGAATCGCCATCCTCTGGAGCGAACAACGGAGGAAGTGGCGCAGAAAGGCAACCTGCAGTCGTCGGGCAAACTACGACTCAACCTTCTGACACATCTGAGGCCGCTGACACCACGGCCATTGAATCATTTCAGACAGACTGCCACATCGTTCGCGTCTATCAGCAAAGCGAGACCTTGCGCATGAGCGTTTTGTCAAAGTCTGAGGAGTGCAATATTGTTTCGGGTGATTATCCAGCGACGACATCGAGTGGCTCTGAAGGCACTGAATATGTATGGGAGCAAGAGGGCACTAAGGTTCGAGCGTTTATTCCCACGAGTGAGGATCCGAGTGCGCTGGAGTTTTCGGGGGCAAATGTTCCTGGGCAAATCAAAGTAGAGTATGCCGAAGAAGAATCAGCTCCTCCTGTTGATCCTCCCCCAACCGTTGATCCTCCATCGACCAATCTTGACTATGAAAATGGCTTAGACCGAGGCTATCGTCAGGGTTACCAAGACGGTCAGAGTATGCGGCGATCGGGAGCAGGATTTGATCCTGATTTGGCCTATGACGATATTGCTATGACGGGCAATGCGTCTTATGATCGCGGCTTCAGCGAAGGATTCTATGAAGGCTTCACTGACGGATATTACAGCCTCACAGGGGGTGCTATTGAGCAGCCCGTAAGCGGCAGCTTAACCTGTGTTGGGCAAGTTGGAATTTCTCAATTTGCTGTCTACTATACTTACGAATCTGGATTTAGCCGCGTTGAGTTTCGGCCCCAGGGGGTTTCTTCGACGTTGACCGCTTATCTGACCTACAGCGGCACCAATCAACAAGGGCAAGACGTGTGGCGAGGGGCGGTTAATAATATGGCTGATGTTACCGTCCTTCACCTCTCAACACAGCAACCCCGCCCCGGTGATGCGGTGCAAGTGAATTATGCCGATCAGCTAGGCCAAGGAACATGTCAGTCTGCCATTTATGGCTGGTGGTAGGCGATCGCCAGAGAGGAAACAACTGATGAAGCTGGCGATCGCCACAACAGATATTGATATCCGGCGCTGTTTTCCCGTTATGGTTAACCTGCGCCCTCATCTGCTTGAAATAGAGTTTGTGAGACGTATTCGCCTCCAAGAGTCTTACGGCTATCGCCTCGCTTACGTCGAACATGACGGCATTGTTTGCGCGGTGGCTGGCTTTCGTGTCAGTGAAAACCTGGCTTCGGGTCGGTTTATGTACGTAGACGATTTAGTGACACGGGAGGGCGATCGCGGTCAAGGGTATGGCAAAGCGCTGATCGAATGGCTGGTTGAGCTGGCGCGGGCTGAACAATGTGACCAGTTCCAGCTTGATTCAGGCGTTCATCGATTTGCTGCTCATCGGTTCTACATGAATCGAGGGCTCAGTATCAAAAGCTATCATTTTTCGATGGGGCTCGATTCTCAGCCCCAATAAAACCCAGGCTGACTAACGAATGTCAGCTTTTTCAACGGTGGCATCGCCTACACCCAACGTTAGCTCAAGGGGGCGATCGTCTCGCAGGGCTCGCACGGCGGCTCGATAAACGGAGTAATCAGCCGGACGGGTTACAGCTTCACCGTCGGCTTGGTAAGTGAGAGAATATTCGACCCGCTTGTTGATTTCCATATCACCGATTGTTTCAGAACTCCGCTGCTGATCTTCTAGCTCATCGACAGTCGGGCGGGGTGGGAGGGCAGGCCACCACAGACCCCGATCGTCAGGCCCGGTCACCGCCAGTTCTGGCATGACGCCGTTGGTGTTGACTAATGAGGCCGAGCCAAAGCGTTCGATGCGGGTGCCGTGAACTTTGTTTTGATCGGTTACATATTCGACAAGCCAAATGTAGGTGGTGACTGCTGTTGCTTCATAGTCATCAGTTAGCACCGTCGTGCAGCCCGTCGCTAGCCACCCGAGAGAAGCACTTGCAAATAGCGCAACAGTTCGACGGGCAAAGGATGTAACAGCCATAGAAACCTTGCAATAGAGCGAGCGTGATCGTGAACATCGATAGGCCACCTCACAAAACACTGACCCGATGAATCTCTCATCATGGCGGGAAATTTCTTTGCCTGCCGCGAGAAATTGAGAACCCCTCAGTGCTTGTGAAGAACTTATTTTTAGCCTAGCGCTTCCTGATTTTTGCCATGCTGAGACATGTGACAGCTTCTAGAACGCACCTTTATGGGTTCTGTCAATGGATGTTTTGAACGTTCTGCCGTGCGTGCGCAGATAGCCGTGCGTGCGCAGATAAGGGATGCACAGGCAAGAGATGCGCAGGCAAGGAGTGCGCAGATAGGGAGTGCAAAGATAACGATGGGCTAGAGCAAGTCTAGTTACGGGCCAACCCTTCTTGGCGAGCAGCATGTTGCACGGCAGCAGCGACTGCGGGAGCTACCCGTTCATCAAATACTGATGGAACGATGTGCTCTACATCCAACTCATTGGGTCTGACGAGGGAGGCGATCGCCTCTGCGGCTTCTAGGTACATGCGAGTCGTCAAATCGCTCGCTCGACAGTCGAGGGCTCCGCGAAAGATGCCTGGAAATGCCAGCACGTTGTTAATTTGGTTGGGGTAGTCGCTACGCCCTGTCGCCATGACCGCAACATCATTGGCAATGAGTTCGGGCTGAATTTCAGGAATAGGATTGGCCATCGCAAATACGATAGGGTCTTGTGCCATCGATCGCACCATCTCAGGCGTCACGACGCCTGGAACGCTGACTCCCAAAAATACATCAGCATCTTTCATGGCATCGGCTAAGTTGCCGCCCTTCTCTACTGCAAAGGCGCGTTTCTGATCGTTGAGATCGCTGCGATCGCTGCTGATAATGCCCTTTGAGTCGCACATGAGAATCTGCTGCACCCCTGACTTTTGCAGCAATCGGGCGATCGCCACTCCAGCAGCTCCGGCTCCGTTGAGCACAACCTTCACGTCTTCAAACGACTTCTTGACCAGTTTCAATGCGTTGATCAGTGCCGCCACCGTGACAATGGCTGTTCCGTGCTGGTCGTCATGAAAAATAGGAATGTCTAGCTCTTTTTGCAGCCGTGCCTCAATTTCAAAACAGCGTGGCGCACTAATATCTTCTAAGTTGACGCCTCCAAAAACAGGAGATAGGTTTTTCACCGCTTCGATGATGGCGTCGGTATCTTGCGTCGCCAGACAGATCGGGAATGCATCAATGCCTGCAAATTCCTTAAACAGCATGGCTTTGCCTTCCATCACAGGCATAGCGGCCTCTGGCCCTAAATTGCCAAGCCCCAGCACAGCACTGCCATCGGTGACAATGGCGACGGTGTTGCCCTTAATGGTCAGCTCAAACACCCGATCAGGCTGTTCGGCGATCGCTCGACAAATTCGCCCCACGCCTGGAGTGTAAGCCATTGCCAGATCGCTCTGATGGTTCAAAGCCAGCTTGCTAGAAACCGAGATTTTTCCGCCCTGGTGTAGAAAAAATGTGCGATCGTAAATGTTGAGAACCTTGATGTGGTCTAGGGCATTGACGGCTGCGATAATGTCTTCAGCGTGGGCTTCACTCGATGCGTCAATCGCAACTTCCCGCACAACTGTTTTTCGGGTTTGCTCGATCAGATCAATTTGACCAATATTGCCCCCAGCCGTGGCGATCGCTCGTGTCACCTCTGCCAACATCCCTGCTCGGTTGGGAATTTGTAACCGAATCGTTAAGCTGAAACTGGGGTTGGGTGTCAGATTTACCATGCTGAGTTGACGCTATGCTCCGTAATAGACGTGGATAATAAACTTAGGGTCGTGAACAACGGAATCGCAAACGTAGAGGTGGGCTAAACCGCATCTCAGATTAGCTTAGAAGGGGTTGTCACTCAAGACTGTGCTCAGCCACACCGCGACTTCAATACGCTTGCAGGGTTCAGTCTTTTTGCTGAAGTGCCCATGGGTGCCTTTTGTTTTCGGCGGTACTTTACTCCACTGTTGTCTTTTTTAATTTTGATGCCCAGCTTTTATGCAGAAATTGAGATTGATGCCCCTCGATCACGGGTCTGGAACGTGCTGCTCAATAAGCAGGAATGGAAAACGTGGAATAGCTTTTTGTTTGACCGAACCCCAGAACGCCCCTTCGAATCAGGGCGATCGCTGTTGCTTGCCCAGCGCCGTAAAGTTCGCGAGCCAGAAACGACATTCGAAGCACAGATCATTCGGCTCCAGCCTGACTATTCGCTGTATTGGAGATGTGAGGCTCCAGGCTATCGTAGCGAACATCGCTTTGATCTGCTCGACAGCGGCTATGGCCGCACAAAATATAGCCACCGAGAGAAAATTTCAGGGCGGCTCGCATGGCTATTTACGCCAGTGATTCGTCACGATGAACAACTGGGCATGAGACGAATGGCCTACGAACTCAAACAGTATGCTGAGTGGCAGCGCACTAAATTTAACTCCTGATCAAGAAAAAAGAATCAAGGGAGTTTTCAGCCAACAGCAGGTAGGGTATCTTTTTGGAACTCAATTTGTTCCTAAAATATTCGGTGGATCTACGGGATCTTTCTACCCAACTTCAAGTAAAAAAAATACTGAATTTAAGTGTTAATGTGGTCGTGCTTCGATCAAGCGAGAGGCGACAATGTGAGTAACTTCTGAAAAAGCGCATTCGTGAGAGCTTAGCGATTGGGGGCAATCATTGCTGACTCTCTGGTAGGAAAGCGTTTTTACAGGTAGTCGCCTGACCTTCTGGGGGCTTGTAAGGTCAGGCTCTCTATTTAAACTAGTGCTGGGCGATCGCAACAAGCCCAGCACATCAATATCAGGAAAATCGTGATCAGAAAGATCTTGGACTGATTTTAGACTCTGCCTGTTCAGGTACAGAGACTCTGGAGTGATTGGTTGAGCGATCGCCATAGGTCGGTTCAGCATCAGCAAAAAAACTTGTCGTAAGGGTTCGTAAATCCCCCCCCCCCGACAAGTCTTGCTACTAGCGACTAGTGTTGAGCCACCGTACTGTTAACGTCCAGTTACTTCTGGCACAACAACAACAGCAGTGCCGAGAGGAATTTCGCCCAGCTCTTCAGAATATCCAAAAATGCGATAGGGGACGGTCAAGCCGCTGAGACGGCCACGTACTTTTGAATCAAGCATCGTGATGCGCACGGTATCACCAACAGGCACGGCCTCATCAAAAGTCACTGTGAATTCCTCAAATCCATAGTCAACGCTAGAGACAGCGCTGACACCACTCACTTCGACATCAGAGAGTTCGTGAAAGGTAACGCAAACGACTCGAATCCGGTCGAGTGCAAATCCTTCGACATCTACCTCAACAAAGTGATCTTCACCTCGATCGAGAGAGCCGGCGTCGCTAACGGTTGGGGCATTTGCTGCCGCCATTCCTGGGACGACCGTAGAAATTGTCGCAACTCCAGCGATCGCCAGAGCTGACATTGTTCCAATAAATGCACGTTTCATCAGGCTTATTTTCCTTAAAGAGAGAGCAACTCGACGCCCGCGCTAGCATGAGTCTCTAGCGAACAATGAACGAGTCGTGCTCATCTTCTATGCCTTGGATGAATAGAAAATGAATCCCATCAGAAAATAAGCCTGAAGTATATTCAAAATTTCGCGAAAAAGACTTAACTTTGCGACGATGCAGCAATGCACGACTTCCCGAAAACGATTCGTTGCACATCAGTGCGTAGGGCCATAGCTTCAAGACCGAGGAATCATGGAATCACCGATCGATAAAGTTCCAAGATCTTGATGAATCAGATTTTGCCCAAACCAAATCTTTCCATCCCAATAGCGATAGGTGGCAAGGGTTTTGAGCGGTTCGGCAAAGCGCTCTCCTGTCGCCTGATCGACCGTCGTGACCGTGCAGCGAGAGCAGGCTTTTGCGACCTGAAACGATTGCTCTCCAATCCGAATTGCATTCCAGGTATCTTCAGCAAAAGCTTCACACCCACTGACAACCAAATTGGGACGAAAGCGATTCATCGCTATAGGTGCGTCTAGCCGCTGGTTTAAGTCAGCTAGCGACGCTTCAGAAATCAACAGATAGGGATAGGCGTCAGCAAAACTCACCTGATGCTCAGTGCCAACAGCACCATGATCTGCGGGGCGATCGCTTTCGTCAGGCATGTACACCAGTTGACAGGGAACGTTCAGCACGTTGCTGAGCCAGAATGCCGCATCTTCACCCATCGACCAGGCCAAACAGCGATCGCCCCACACCTCTACGGTTTGAAGATCAGACTCTTGTTGGGGTGGGTCGGGATGCAGCGGCAAAGACAAGTCGCTCATCGCCGCATTCAATTTGGGGGCAGACAGCACCAAGGCATTGTGATCAATCCGGATTTGGATCAGCGCCATCTGTGGAAATTGGCGCTGGGTCATGAATTTGCCATCGGGTGATGCAATCATCCAGCGGCGGTCATATTGCAGCCCCCGTGGGGTCATGGCAGCAAAGTCAACGGCAATCCCAGCGGCTGACTTAATGGGGTAGATGTAGATGCCGCTGAGATGAATGGACGGGCGATACGTGCTCCGCATTGGTAAACCAACACCCGCAGATTCTGAAGGATTCATGTGTCGCCTCATGTGTTAGCCCCGTTATCGAATGGGGTCGTGAACCGTCACCAACTTCGTGCCATCAGGAAACGTAGCCTCAACCTGAACGTCATGGATCATTTCGGCGATACCATCCATGACATCATCTCGCGACAGCAGAGTTGTGCCATGGCTCATGAGTTCAGCAACGGAACGACCCTCCCGTGCGCCTTCTAAGATGGCGGCTGAAATGTAGGCGATCGCCTCCGGATAGTTGAGCTTTAGCCCCCTATCTTTGCGCCGTTCGGCAAGTAGAGCAGCCGTAAAAATCAAGAGTTTATCTTTTTCCTGGGGAGTAAGTTGCATAGAGTATGTTGCTGTGCAGATAAGGAACAGGGAGGCAGATGGCGATCGCCAAAACGAAGCTGAATCCAGTTAACCACAGGAAGTAGGTACAGAAAAATAGCGTATGGGATAAACCCAGCATCTACCGTCAAAAGAGTAGCCGGAACTAAGCCTGCAATATTCCACGGAATCAGCGGTGAAAGCACTACCACCGTATTTTCCATGTCGAGGGCGAGGGTTGCATCGTCTTGCTGACACTGGCGATAACGAGGCTCAACTAACTGCTGAGTCAAGAGAATGGCGATGGTCTGGGTGCAGCCAAAGGCCGCAGCAGCAGTGCCCACCAAGGAGGTGCTCAAGAACAGACTGCTGCGGCTATGGGCGCGTTTTAAGAGGGTTTGCACGAGAGATAAAGCCTCTGTGCCAGAAAAAATGCCTGCCAGAGCCGTTGAAAGGGTGATCACCAAACAGACCTTGACCATCGACATGACGCCGCCGCCAATCAAGATGGACTGTAAAGGGGAGGTATCGGCTACGTCAAACCCGGTGACTCCAAACGTCATGATTTGTAGGAGTGAGTAGCCCTGGAGGCTGATGGCGATCGCCACTCCCGCCCCAATGCTGACGACCATGAGTCGCTTCACGGGCATTCGCACGAGAGATAATCCGACAATCATCAGCGCGGGCAGCAGCACAATGGGATGCAGGTTAAATTCTTGGGCGATCGCCTGTGAAATCGTGTCGTCTCCCAGCGTCACCGGGTTAAACCACGACAAGATGAGATACGCGATCCCCGACAAAGCCAGGGTGACATGGGCTGATGACACCATGTTTCGCACGTTGCCGTAAAGATCTGTTTGGGTCAACGCTGCCACAAAGTTAGCGCTTGATGACATAGGCGAACAGCGATCGCCCACATAGGCTCCCGCGATGATGGCTCCTGCCACAATGTTTGGGTTAATCTCACTACCTGAGGCCATAATCATCAGGGCGATGCCAATGGTGCCAACCGCTCCAAAAGACGTACCAACCAGCAGTGAGACAACACTCGTCAACACAAAAGCAAAAAATACAAACGCCGACGGATGGATGATCTGCAAACCGTAATAGACCATGGCCGGAACAGTTCCCGCTGCCATCCACACGGCAATCACGACTCCAATCAGCAGCAAGATACTCATTAACGACAATGCCTTGCGACTTCCGGCGATCGCCATTCCCATCAAAGCGCGAAACCGAAACCCTCGTTTCATCAGCACCGCCACTAACAGTCCTAAAGTTGCCAGCAGAGGATAGGCCACGAAATAGCCTTGGGAGGTCGAGACGATTAAGAGAATGAAGGAGGTCAGCAGGGTGAGGATGAGGAGCATGATGGGAGGGAAGAGAGAGGAGGGAGGAGGGAGGAGAGAGGAGAGAGAAGAGAGAGAAGACTGGAGAGAGGAGGGATGGGTAATCGCCAAGAGTAATCATTCAGGGGGGTGATTCTGGTGGGCGAGGTGCTTGATAGCGGGGCGATCGCACCGACAGAGCTGGACGTGGGTTTGGCGTTTGGCTCCTAGATGTTCGTAGAAACCAATGGCGCGATCGTTGCCGAGGTCAACCGTCCAATCAATGCGGCCTGCTCCCATTTCATCAGCAATGCGGCAGAGTTTCACCATCAGTGCTTTGCCAATGGCTTTTCCTCTACAGTCTTCTCGCAAATATAAGTCATCGAGCCACAGTCCACTGCGGGCGAGAAACGTGGAGTAGATGCGGTGATAGCTGGCCATGCCTACGATTTCTCCCTCTGTTTCGGCCAGCAAGACAAAGGCGAAGGGATTGCCAGAAAATAACGTTTGCTCAAGGGCCGCTGGAGTGGCTTCGACTGATTCAGGGCAACCGTCGAATATCGCCTTGAGGTGAATCAGTTCGACAATGGCAGACAGATCGCTAGGCGTGGCATGGCGAATGGTTACATGACTCATGGGACGGAATATATTCCATAACTGTTGATGGTCTGAGCATATGAAACGCGATATTCAACAATCAATGGAATATGTTCATGGGAATCATTGTCATTATTCATGGATGAATCATGTTGATGAGTAGTCCATGAGTTTGGGTGAAGGGCGATTGAGTTTGGGCGGGGGGCGATCGCCACTTCTTAGCCCCAACGGAGCTTTCAGTGATTAGCCCGCAATTCATTTGCGAATGGGTCAGCAGCGTAGCCAAATGCCCCATTCGTCTTAATTTGCCAAACTGAGCATTGCTGTTTTGGGATCGATGATTTGGTATTCTCCTTCAACCCCCACAGGACTTACGCACTTTGTTGAAATGGTGGGCGCGACGCGCCCACCATTTCAACGAGTTTATTCAGGCTTATGCGAGTTGCACGTAAGTCCTGCCCCATAGTTAAAGCCTCGTCGTGGGAAGCACTCATGTATCTCTCCTCGGTCAACACACCCGTTTGATGGATAACGCTTAGCACAGTTGAGCTAGGGGAGGCAACACAAAGAGGAGGTTGATCAACACCTCTTCTTTGATAGTCGTGATCATCTAATTTCCATTCTCACTCGTACTATTTGCAGTTCCTTTACAGCAACGGGCCTTCGTGTGAAGTCTAGTGTGTCAAGTCGAGACGATGCCGAGGATAACCTTGCTGGATCTCGCATTCACAGAACTCAGGCGATCGCACCGTACAAACAGGAATCGAACGACTTTCTATCTTTACGACAAGGACATCTCTCCATGGCTCTTAATTTTGGATCGGCTCACAATCAAACATCCCTTCCTTTCTCGTCTTCTCGGCGGCGTCTCATGATCGGCGGTGCTTTGGTTGGTCTTGCGGGCACGACTGGCATTGCGGCGCTAAACCCTCGCGACGCTAAGGCATCTGATGCTTCTACCGATGCCGCTGCCAATGATATTGAGGTGTTAAACGGGGCTCTTTACTATGAACATCAGGCCATCTGGGCTTACAGCGCCGCTGCTGGAGGACTCAGCCAATCTGATGTGGGGCAAGTCGTATTGAAGATTGCTCTGGCCAATCAAGACGATCACAAGGTTCACCGTGATACGTTGATGCAGGTGATCGAAGATTTGGGAGGTATGCCTGTAATGGCTGAGTCTGAGTACGATTTGTCCAGCTATTTAGAAAACGGAGATGGCGGCCTCGACTCAGATGTCAACATTGCAAAGCTAGCCCTAGCTCTCGAAACAGATGCGGCGATCGCCTATACCAGTGAGGTTGCGCGTCTGCAAACTCCTGGACTCATTACAGCAGGAGCAACAATTGCAGCGGCAGAGGCATCCCATGCCACAACAATTCGAGCTGCGTTTATTTCTCTAGGTGTAGATATTGAGTACGTCCCAGCACCGTTCGTCAGTGCAGACACTCGTAGCAATTGGATTCTGAAAGTGTAAATCTCGACTTTCCCTCCACAAGATAGGCATCAACAATCAGGTCTTCTTCTTTGACATCTGGGATCACGGTTTTGATAGATAGCATTCAACACCGTTCACCGACAGGATGCAATCAGAGAAGAAGATCGACTGACCCTCTACTTGGTCAGGACTTACGTAGTTTGTTGAAAGGGTGGGCGCGACGCGCCCACCCTTTCAACGATGTTTATTCAGGCTTAGGCGAGTTGTGCGTAAGTCCTATTGGTCTTTAAACATCGGATTTACGGTGCTTTAGAGGCTTTTTTTGCGGCTGGAGTCTCAACGGCTTCTAGCACTTTGAGCAAGGCCAACGCCGAATCATGAGCCCCACGGATGAGGTCTCGCTGTTCTTCAACACTATCGACAACGCCATCAGAGAGGAGGCTCAGCACGCCCAGCATCGAGTTGAGATTGTTGCGAATGGCGTAAGAAGCTTGGCTGGCAAATTCTTCGACTTTTGCATCGGCTTCGATCTCTTGTGCAAAAGGAGCAGAGAGCGTTTCTGAGAACTGGACGGAGTGAAGATGGGCGTAATACCCATTTTTCGCTAATAGCTCCTGATGGCTGCCTACCTCGACGACTCTGCCCTGGTCTAGCACCGCGATTTGCTCTGCCCCTTGAATGGTAGAGAGACGGTGAGCAATCACTAAACTTGTGCGATCGCGGCTCAAATCATCAATCGCTTTTTGCACCAAGCGCTCTGACACCGTATCAAGGGCGCTTGTCGCTTCATCCAGAATCAAAATTGGGGCATTTTTCAGCAGGGCACGGGCGATCGCTAATCTCTGCCGCTGCCCCCCCGATAGCAACACACCGCGATCGCCAATCTGGGTTTCCAATCCCTGGGGCAGCTCCATGACAAAATCGTAGGCGTTGGCACGCTTGAGCGCATCAACCACTTCTGCTTGGGTGGCGTCAGGCCGAGCATAGGCCACGTTGTTGAAAATGGAGTCATTAAACAAAAATGATTCTTGACTGACCACACCAATAGAACGACGGAGTGACGCCAGATCAAACTGACGAATATCTTGGCCATCAATGTGGATAGAACCCTGGGAGGGGTCATAAAATCGAGGCAACAAATCAGCCAGGGTTGACTTGCCTGCGCCCGACTCGCCGACTAGAGCTAGTGTCGTGCCTTTGGGCAGAGTTAAGTTAATGTTTTGCAGCGACGGGCGTTGGCTTGCCTGGGCGTGGCCCATGTCGCTCCCCGGATAGGTAAACGAAAGGTTTTCAACGGTGATGGCGTGATTTAATCCCTCGAAAGGAACCGTTCCATCGCTCATAAATGGCTTGTCGTGACGGTTGAGAAAATCTGCGACGACCGCAACGCTGGCCGATAGATTGGCAAACTGGCTGCGCGCCCCATTCAGCTGTGACAAGACAGGCAACAGTCGAAACAGCACGACAAGATAGGTCAACAGCACCGTAGAGACGGCATCAAGTTGGCCTAAAAAAAATAATCGCCCCAGACCAACGATGCTCAGCAGGGCAATAATGCCTGCCATTTCACTAACGGGGGCGATCGCCGACGAGTTGGCCTGAGACTGAAATTCTAGGTTTTCTCGCTGGCGAATCAGCCCTGTCAAAACCTTATATTCGCGGTCTTCGCTGACCGATTCTTTGATCAGGCGCATCCCCATGAGCGACTCGGTGAGGCGAATAGAGTATGCTTTTGACGCTTCCGATAGCTGCTTTCCAAAGACTTTAGCCCGAAAAATATAAAACTGATTAAGCCCCACGACCAGCGACAACAGCCCCGATGCCACCAGAGTTAGCTTCCAAGACATCGCCAACAGCAGCCCAATAAAAATCAGCACCGTAATGGCATGGGTAATGATTCGCAGCAGGTAGCTGAGCGCATTGGCAGCCCGCCCAACTTCATTATTGATGCGGTTGATAATATCCCCAACGCCCGTTTTGTGAAAGTAGTCGAGGTCAACGGCCAACAGCATCTGTAGAGACTCTTGTCGCAGATTTGATGCAAGCTGTCGCTTGAGCATTCCTCCTGTAATGGAATTGGCGTAGATGGTCAGATTTTTGAGGGCGATCGCCAGCACAATGGCTCCTGCCATGACACCCAGACGATAGTGAGACGAAACACCCTCAAACGGGGCAAGCAAAAATTTGAGGAATGGCGGAGAACTGCCCACATTCAAGTCTTGGCCTAGAAGACTCAAGATCACAGGCACAATCAACGCAGTGCTAATGCCGTTAAACAGCGCCCCTAAAAAGCCCAGCACAATAGTCAACAACGACTGAAGCGGATAGCGTTGGGCTAATTTAAGAAGCAGGAGGTGACGAGACATAACGAGTCAGTCGTGAGGACTTCAAAGCTGATCAAAAATTGGCGCTAGGCTGGCCGCCATTGACTCAATGCTGAACTTTTCGACACACCGCTGTCGAGCCTGCCGTCCCTTTTCTTGCGCCTCTTCCATATTCTGGAACATCCAGCGGATCGTTTGAGCCATCTGATCCACATGGTTGGGAGTCACTAGATACCCAGTCTCGCCCAAAATATCGGGAATATCTCCCACGGTTGTTGCCAGAATGGGCTTTGCCATCGCCATGCCATCGGTTAGCTTCAGCGGAAACTGTGCCCTTGTGGCAGGCACATCTCGCTGGGGCACGACAATCATATGAGCCGCACTTACCACTTCTGGCATCTGCTCATAGGAAACCTTTGGGAGTTGCACCATCCACGGTCTCCATTGGTGCATGAGCTGCTGATCGTAGTCATCGTAGGGGCTACCGCCTACAATCACGAGGCGAATATCAGGCTCGTTGATCTGGGCGATCGCCGCCAAAATATCTTCCAAGCCTTTATAAGGCCGAGGCGCGCCTGGAAACATCAGCACCCGATAGTTTGATAGACCCAATTTGCGGCGACTGACATCAGAATTGTAGGCATCAGGCCGAAATAGGTCGATGTCTTTGCCGTTGGGCACGTAGGTTCCGCCAAAGCGATCGCGCAGAAATTGGGTATGGGTGGTCACCGCATCAGCCCGGTTGACCCAGCCTTCGATCCACTTGAGGTAAAGGGGATGGTCGGGCTGGCGCAGTGCTCCATCAGGCTTCAAAATGTCGCGTGCGAGCTGCTGAGCAGAGGGACGATAGTGGATGCGATCGCCCCCGTGCCAGCTGAGTTCCCAATCATCAATATCGAGCAGCAGCGGCTGCCTTGAGGTGAGGCACCTCAACATACCGAGGCCAAAGCTAGTGGGCTTTAGCTTGTAAGCGTAAATCACGTCGCCCCGAAGCCGCCCCAAGAGCTGAGCCGCAGAGCGAAAAAAATAGGGATAGGGCTGAGCCTGAATGATGTGAATCGGCCCGTCAGACGCTTGAGTTCCGACTGCGGCTCCTGCCGGAACAAACCCAACCATCTCAACAGAATGCCCCAAGCGTTGCAGCGCTTGGGTGAGCAAAAATGGACGCACCGCTCCCCCCCAGCGCCCCGCTCCACGGGTTGATAAATCGCTAACGACAAGGGAAATGTTCAACGCAATCTTTCCCAGCAATGTTGCCTTGCCATCTTGTCTGGCTGAAATCTTGTCACAAGGTTACGACGAATCTTCATGGGCTGACGCTGCCTACGATGGTCTGAGTTGCGATGTCGGTTGATTCGTGTCGTTTAATCAATCGCGTCATTTCTCCATTAAGATGCCCCGATGTTTCCCACGGCATTCCCATCGCTGTATCCCAGATTGCGGTATCCCAGATTGCTGTATCTCAGATCAAAAAGGCTCTCGCCCCAATCTGGAGCGAGAGCCAAACCATGTTGCATCAATGATTGGATGCAGGTGAATCGATTAGCGACTCTTGAATGCACCCAGCCATTCGCGAATTTGCTCGGAGGCGATGTCGCGTCCACCCAAGCCAAAGGCAATGGCGATCGCCACAGCCAGAGAGCCCAGCAGCAACCCAAACGCCAGATTGACGATGTTAGGTGCAATACCCATTTGCTGTAGAGCCATTGCACTCACAAGAGCGATGATGGCAATGCGAGCTGCCTGACCCAGCACACGAGCCTGACCTGACCCAGAGCTAGTAATCAGATTGAAGGCCAGATTAGCCAGATAGAGGCCAACGCCAAACACGACGACCCCGCTCAGCACCCGCAGAGAAATCCGCAGCACCGATTGAACGATGGTGGTGAGTTCTTCAAACTGCAGCACTTCAGTAGCTGCAACAGCTCCGACTAGCACAATAGCCACGAGCGACACCAACCCTAGCACTTCAGAAGGAGTGCGCACCGATGGCATCTGAGTCCCCTCAGGCCGCACATAGGGCTGAGGTTCGCCATCAGTAGGGGGCTGAGCGCTTGGCTCTATAGAAGTTTGCAGTTGGGGCAAGCCCAGCCACTGGAAAATACTGTTGAAGCCAATGCTTGTCAATAGGCTCGTGACCAACTCGGAGATAAATTGACCAATGAAGTAGAAGACTCCAACAATCACACCCGCCGCAAAAATGCGAGGGATGATAGTCAAAATCAGCTCTAGCATTGCGATCGCAGGATCAGAAATCGCGCTAATTTGAAGCTCATTTAGAGCGGCGATCGCCGTTGGAATCAGAATTAGCACATAGACGACTGTACCAATAATGCTAGAGAGTCCTAACCCTTCAGCATCGGCACTGAGACCAAAGCGCTCACCCAGGCGATCGAGCCCAGCGGCTGCCGACAGATTGGTGACAATACCCCGGACGATACGGGCAATAAACCAACCCACCACGCCAATAATGCCAGCGGCCAATACCTTAGGCAAAACAGACAGAATATCGTCAAGCAGATTTTGAACGGGTTCTAGAGGCCCTTGCAGCCCTAGCACGTCTAAAATCAGGGGCAGGAAAAACAGCAGAATAAACCAGTAGAGCGCATTTCCAAGGGTTTCGTTAACGAGGAAAGGACTGGCTTCTGCACCGCCTTCTTCAGTTTCCGAAGTGCCATCTGCACTCGCTAACCGATCATCTAGATTAAACCGACCCAACAGCCGGGTCAGCACCATTTTGGCGATGCTTGCTAACAGCCAAGCCCCACCCAGCAGCAGCAGTGCTCCACCGACCCGAGGCAGGTATTCGAAGATCGTGCCCAGGAAGTTATTCAGGGGCTCAGATACGACTTGTAGATTGAGCGCCTGCAAAAAGGCCACAATCACAAACGCCATGATCAGCCAATAGATGGCGGCGGCGGCCCACTTTTCAATGGGTGGAGGCGTTCCCCCATCCTGAACACCTGTCATCCAGTTGGCAATACGATTGTCAATCTGAGTGCGGTTGAGTATTCCCTTGACGGCAGTCGCTGCGACCGTCGCGACGAGCCATCCCACAATCAGAATGGCGATCGCCCCAAGTAATCCAGGAATAAAATCGCCAAATCTAGATGCTGTTTGCGATAAAAAAGCTCCGGCTGCAGAAGCATCGCCCTGCGCTTGAGCTAGCCAAAAACCGAAACCTGGGGGACTCAGGTACGGCAATGAAAGTTCTACCAACGTTTCGTTCATAGCAATTCTCTAACTAACAGCAGATGCACCACACGAGAGCGTAAGGAATCGCAACTATTCCTGAGCCAGAACTGCACGAGATTTAGGGCAATAACGCAATAACGTTCGGCACTGCGAAATCCTATATTTATAGCTCGACGTGCAATGCACTTGATGTAAACATCAGCATTGTCCTATAGATCATCGAAATCACGGTGATCTTAAAGGTTGATTTTTGGCGTGAAAGGTTATCAATAGATCACGAGGTCACAGCATCTCGCGCTTGAGTTAAATTTATGCGTACAAAAAAAAATGTTCTGCACCCTATATTTAGCGGGTACTTTAGCGATTAAACTCGGTGCAGCATGGGCGTCATTCTTTAGTATTTCTTATCAATAATTAAAAGCAAATAGGGAAAGACAAATACTCAGTTGAGCCCTGATTGGTGAGTTGATCAGCAGCCGTGACTGTCATTTGAAGCGTTTATGATTGTGTATTTTATGAGATTGAGCCAACTCATTTCATCATCAAACAATTCTGTAGGTGGAACTTGTTGAAAAAGAATCTAAAAATGTCTCTGAATCATGTCTTTTGATGTGATGTTTAATGTGATTATGTATACCGATGTAACGGACATCGTCCTTTTATTTAACGCAGATTGAATTAACGCGGATTGATTAGGCAAGTTCATTGAGCTGTGATGGTTGATGCAAGGAAAACTCATCGTTTTTGAAGGTGGAGAGGGAGCAGGCAAAACGACGCAGGTGCGCCAGCTCGCCCATTGGCTTGATGCTCATCCTTCGTTTCAACAGTTGAGAACCCAGACCGTCATTTCAGAACTGGTCGTGACGCGAGAACCGGGCGGCACCAGCCTCGGATCAGAGATCCGCCGTCTGCTATTGGAGTACGAGCCAGATCAGCCAGAAGCAGCAATATCTAGCCGTGCAGAGCTTCTGCTCTATGCTGCCGACCGGGCGCAGCATGTCGATCAGTGCCTTCGCCCTTATCTAGAACAGGGAGCCATTATTTTGTGCGATCGCTATACGGCTTCCACTGTGGCCTATCAGGGCTATGGGCGATCGCTCGATCTGCCCCTGATTCATCAGCTCAACCAGATTGCGACCGGAGGGCTGCAAAGCGATCTGACGATCTGGCTAGACCTAGACATCAGTGTTGGACTGACGCGCACTCAAAAACGCGGACAAGCCGATCGCATGGAAAAAAATGATCATCAATTTCACGAGCGAGTCCGGCAAGGGTTTCAAGTCTTGCATCAATCGAACCCTGAGCGCATGGTGAAAATTGATGCTGAAGCCAGCGAACCAGACGTTGCCCAAAAAATCCAGCAGGTCGTGGATGAGCAATTGTCTCAGTGGTACGCTGCGTCGGGATGGGTCACGCTGTCGAAGCCCTGATTTTCATTGCCTATGGCGTTGTGAACACATCTTGCCAACTGTCGGGGCCAAATTCTTTTTGGAATTCGCTGAGCACCCAGGAAAGCGATCGCTCGTGCTCTTGGGCGATCGCCATCAAATAGTCTTTATAGACCCGCTTGTGCTCTAGGGTGTTGTCGTGGCCAAACACCGCACCCAAATACCACTCTTCCTTAGGCCAGCGGCTAAACGTCCGAAAAAACACCTTTCGCGTCCAGCTTGGCGGATGTCTTTCCTCAAAGGTTTTGCGCCGCTGTACTTTGAAAAAGTGGCGCATTTTCTCGGTTTGCACGTACTTGAGTTGTTCGTCGCTGAGCAATTCGACCAGATCGTCAGTGTGTAGGTGAGTCTCCGTGGGCCATTCGTAGTCGCAATCAGGGCATTCGGTGATAAATGTCAGCACGATGCGGTTGCAGTCAGGGCATTGTTTTGTCGGCACCATGCGACTGAGAAGCGAGTCACGACTGGTGGGCAGGTGGTAGGTTTTGATATCTTCAGGAAACCCCAGACGCTGAAGATTAGCCGCCTGGTCGAGAATGATGCCGTGGTCTTTCCCGGTTTGGGGCGAAATTCTCATGACGCGGCCAATCTGCTGAAAATGCAGCGCCCGAGATTGGGTAGGGCGCAGTAATAGCCCAACTTCTACACTGGGTTCGTCAAACCCGATGCTAATCACATTGCACGAGGTGAGTACGAGCAGCCGCCCTGAGCCCAACGCTCGATAGAGGCGCTGTCGTTCTTTGATGCGAGTGCTGCCATCGACCGTATCTGCCGGAATGCCCGCCGCCCGAAACGCCTCGGCGACGTGACGAGCATGTTCCACATCCACGCAAAAAGCGATGGTGCGCTTACCCGGTGTGAGCCGCTGCCACTCCTCGACGATGCGAGTAATAAGTTCGGGGCGATCGCACGCATTCTTCAGATCACGCTCATCATAGTCTCCCGCCATGACACGCACGCCACCCAAGTCAATTTGACCATCGGTGGGCAAGCCGTAGTATTTCATAGACGCCAAAAACCCCATTCCCTGAAGGGTCGAAGGCACAGGAGAGGCGACAAATGTTTGGAAATGATCGCCCATTTGCCCCTGGCCCAACCGATAGGGAGTCGCCGTCATGCCCAAATGAACCGCCTGAGGATGGGTAAAGTAGAGGACTTCTTGCCCAACTTGACTAAACGCTGTGGTGTGGGCTTCGTCGTAGAAAACAAGCTGGGCAGGCCAGCTTCGCCACCAGTCTCGTTTGCCCATGGTCTGAATGCTGGCGATTTGAATGGGAGCCATTGGGTCTTCAGGCCAGCCCGCTTTGATAAACCCGCAGCGAAGACCAAACGCCTTCATCTTGTCGTAGGTCTGCCCCACCAACACGTCGAGATGCACAAGAAAGAGCAATCGGCAGCCCTGGGCTTCAGCCTGGGCACAAATTTGCCCCCCGATCACAGTTTTCCCTGCGCCTGTTCCAGCGATGATCGCAATGCGGCGATAGCCCTCGTTAATTTTTTGATAGAGGTCATTGATCAGCTGGGCCTGATAGGGTCTCAAGATTGGCGCAGCAGGAGATTTCTCCGCAATCATAGAATCAAGGTTGAAGGGACACAATGAAGACATCGCAGCAAAAACCGGAAACTACTCCGGCAGGTGATGCGTCACATCAGGCAGACAAGCCCATTGCCAGAATAGTCGGTGAGCTTGTCCCTGAACAAACGTTCTTCATATTTTTATGACCCCTGTTTTCATGACCCCTGTTTTCATGACCCCTGTTACCCCAGGTGCCTGTTTAGCTGTGGCAGAAGGAGACGTGATAACAGTTACGCAATAACAGTTACGCAATAACAATTACGACGTAATAATAATGCTGTAGGCAGGACGCAGTTCCATCAACGCGTAGGGGCGATCGCGTCCCTGCAAAAATCCCCATTTAAAGCCGGGGCGTTCGAGTTGCCCAATCACTCCATCGGGCGCAATCACCCAATCGCCCTCGCGCAGACCGTGAGGATTGAGTTCTTCCCGCGTTTTGCCGTTGTAAATTCCCCAGTAATCTACCATGGTCATTGCCCTGCGTGAATCTCAAAAGTGCTCTAGAACCACTGCGGCTGCTTGCCTATCGTTGGATGCCGTCCGATATCTAGATTGATGGTGCGGCTTTCACCGCCGTGAGCTTATGAGTCGTAGCATTGAATCTCTCTGAGATGTAATTCTGATCCAAAATTGATCCAGAGGTTCAATTGTTTAATTAACAGGTATTAGCCATCTGAGCGCTTCGCTGTAACTACGTATCAGTATCCAGCTTCTTTTCTGAGTCACTCGGGGAAAATTGGTAATTTTACATAAGGATCACAATTCCATGAACAAAATATCGGCCTAATGAGACGGTGCTTTCTTCTCTGTGCAAGGCTTCTAGCCCCTGATCCAGAACTTGACGACTTTATATTTAGAAAATCTACACCTGTAGGTTTTAATACGGTTAAGCGGTTTTTTGACGATCAGCCAAGCGATAGTGTCGCCACTTATTCATGGCTAAAGCGTTTGTTCTGGGTGCTCGATCTAACTTGACAGGTTGGATAATACGGAGATGATGCGACGACCGTCCCTTATAGATTCGGGTCTCACTAATGCGGCGACGCACGATAATCGTTATTCTATAAAAAGATTACAAAATATTACGGGGCTTAAGCGGCGTTATTGCTGGCTGATATGTAGCGAATAGGTGCTCCCAGTTTCCTCTTTTCTCAGTGCAGTCTCCAATCAGTGCAGTCTCCAAAAAGTTCACTTTGTGAAAATTTGCCTGAAAATTTGCCTCTACAGCGAGATGGCTTTCTCAGATGGCTTGATTTAGGGGAGGAACCCATACTTTGAGAGAGCGCATTGCCCCAAAGACAATTAGAACAACCGAGGGTTTGAAAGCTTATGTTTGAATACTTTACGGAAAAGGCGATCGCCGTCATTATGTCAGCGCAGCAAGAAGCTCGGCGGCTGGGGCATAGCTTTGTTGGCACAGAGCAAATCTTGTTAGGGCTTTTGGGCGAAGGAAGCAGCGATGCGGCTCATCTCCTCAACGATATGGGGCTAGATTTAGAGCGGACTCGTCAAGAAGTCGAAGCCATCATTGGCCGCGGCATGGGAGCGCCAACGATTGAAGTGCCGCTGACACCGAAAACGAAGCGAGTGCTAGAGCGAGCCTTCAAAAAGGCGGGTGACTCAAACAGTACGGCGGTTACGCCTGAGCATTTACTATTTGCAATTACAGAGAGTGGCGATAGCGTTGCCATTCAGGTGCTGACAGCCTTAGACGTTAGCCCAGAAGAGCTGAGAGAAAAACTCCTAAAGGGGGGCACAGACGAAGCACCTGCCACGGTGTTCGCAGGCAGCGATCGCCTCCCAACCCAAGCCCCCTTTGGCGGGAGCCGCAACCGCAGTGTGTTAGATGAGTTTGGGGTTGACCTAACCGCAAGGGCTGCCCAAGGCCAGCTCGACCCGGTTGTGGGTCGCGATCTCGAAACGAGCCGAGTCATTCAAATTTTGGGTCGTCGCCGCAAGAACAACCCGATCTTGATTGGAGAACCCGGTGTCGGCAAGACGGCGATCGCAGAAGGTCTAGCTCTACGCATTGTCAATCACGATGTTCCTGAATCTTTATCAGAAAAGCGCGTCATCAATCTCAACCTGAGTCTTTTGGTGAGCGGGGCTCGCTACCGGGGCGACTTTGAAGAGCGGCTGAAGCAGATTGTGGAAGAGGTCAGTCAGGCGGGCAATATCATTCTCGTGATCGATGAGGTTCACACTCTAGTCGGCGGTGGAGCGATGGAAGGCGGGATGGATGCCGCTAACTTGCTGAAGCCTGCTCTAGCGCGGGGTGTTTTGCAATGTGTGGGTGCCACCACCCTAGATGAGTATCGTAAGCACATCGAAAAAGACGCCGCATTAGAGCGACGCTTTCAACCCGTTAAAGTCGAGCCTGCTTCTGTAGAAGATTCCATCGCGATCTTGCGTGGCCTGCGACAGCGTTATGAAGAGCACCATCAGCTCAGCATTAGCGACGAAGCCCTAGAGGCAGCGGCTGTCTTTGGCGATCGCTACATTATGGATCGTCATCTGCCAGACAAAGCAATCGACCTCATGGATGAAGCTGGCTCTCGCGTTCGTCTCCGTCACAGCAAAAACTCTCCTTCCCGTGAATTTAGGCTGAAGCTGCGTCAGATCCAGCAAGATAGAAAAGAAGCCGTTGCCTTACAAAACTTTGATCTCGCTCGCGAGAAGCGCGACGAAGAAATTGCTCTGGAGCAGCAACTACAGGAGCTTCGTCAGTCTCCCACGCAGCCTCTCGATCAGTCTCCCGATCAGAGTACATCGTCTGAGCCGAGTCAAAAAAGCGCACCTATTGTATCTGAGGAAGACATCGCCCAAGTCGTTGCAGCTTGGACGGGCATTCCGGTCAATCGACTAACTGAGTCTGAATCAGCCATGCTGGTTCACTTAGAAGACGTGCTGCACGAGCGTGTAATCGGCCAGAATGAAGCCGTCATGGCGGTTGCAAAAGCCGTTCGACGAGCCCGCGTTGGGTTGAAAAGTCCGGCTCGACCGATTGCAAGTCTGATGTTTTCAGGCCCAACCGGAGTCGGCAAAACCGAGCTTGCGAAGGCTCTGGCCCAGTCAGTCTTTGGCTCTGAAGAGGCGATGATTCGTCTCGATATGTCGGAATATATGGAGCGCTCCAGCGTTTCTAAACTGACGGGTTCTCCTCCCGGATATGTCGGCTTCGATGAAGGGGGGCAGTTGACCGAAGCGGTGCGTCGTCGGCCTTACAGCGTCATTCTGCTAGACGAGATTGAGAAAGCCCATCCTGACGTATTCAACTTACTTCTTCAAGTGCTCGAAGACGGACGGTTGACCGACTCTAAAGGACGCGTCGTCAGCTTCAAAAATACGCTGCTGATTATGACCTCCAATATCGGTTCCCGCGTCATCGAAAAAGGCGGCAGCGGTCTAGGATTTGAATTTTCTGAGGCGACTCAGGAAGACGCTCAATACTATCGCATCCGGTCATTGGTGCAAGAAGAAATGAAGCAGCATTTCAGACCTGAGCTAATCAACCGCATGGATGAGATTATTGTCTTCCGCCAGCTCAACCGTGAAGAAGTCGTGCAAATCGCGGATGTTCAAATGCGGCAGCTCAATCTGCGCCTAGTCGAGCAAGGCATCGCGATCGCCATGACCGAAGCGTTTAAGCAACACCTCGTAAATGAAGGGTTTGACCCTCAGTATGGAGCACGTCCCCTCCGTCGGGCAATCTCTCGTCTGATCGAAGATACCTTAGCCGAAGCCTTGCTAGACGGCTCAGTAGAGTCGGGCGATCGCGTCGTCTTTGATCTCGATGATGACGGGCAAGTGCAGATTCAGACGGCTGATTTGCCTGTGCTTGTTGAGGCCATGCAGGGTTAACGTAGGGGCGGTTTATGAGAAGCCGCTTACGCTAGACCTTCTGTAATACAGAAGGTCTAGCGCCTTTGCTGAAGGAATCGTTCCTACTCGACTGACTAAAAGAAAGCGGTGATCCTGAATGAGATTACCGCTTTCTTTATTTGACAGGGAGAAACAACGCTTCTGTACTCATCCTATAGACTCAGTTTTCAGTAGAGAATCGATGTACTGCAACCTTAAAGATTAATTAAGTCATGTTAGAACTGTGCAATTGAGTTCGATGATGGAGTGTAAGACCAGGATAAATGAGTAAGGATACTGATTCCCCACAATTTACTCTTGCGTTTTAATGAAGCAGTGTTTGTTACTCAGACCTAAACTGAGTGTTGATGTTCTAGCCCCCCATGTCAGAAAGCTTGGCTCTGTAAAAGGCATATTTCCCTAGAGTTATTGGTCTCTACGAAAAAAATAACTAACCTCACAAAAATAGTCGAGCCCAATACGTTGCCGTACAGTGCCGCTGGCTGCAAAAGAGAATTTTTCCTGATTTGTCAAAAAATGCTGACGCCTGCAATATTTATTCATATAATCAATAGAGCAGTATCGTAAAATTAGGAATCGTTCAGTATAGTGGGCTACATCTGTACAGGACGAGTTTTATATCTTTAGAGGCCAAGATTTCTTGCTTTGTGGCATTCCGCTGTTCCCTGTTTCTAAACTTCCTAGCCTCTTCATTCACGACGATATTGGTGCAGTCTGCCTTACCAAGGATGAATCATGATTCAATCTATTCCTAAGCCCTGTGTTCACGCATTTACGATCGACTTTATTCGCGATGAGGCGCGTCAGTTGATCAGCCGTGGTGTTATTAGCCGCAACCAGCCTCTTTATTCCCTTTGTCACTATGTGCCTGCTAGAGAATGGGCAGATGTTGAATCCGAGCTTGAGCGCAATGATTTTCTATTGCGCGATCGCGTCGGTGATCTTTTAAGTCATGAAGAATGGTCGAACGATTAATTCGTTAAATTCCATCAACCCTCAATGTTAAAGAGCGTGCCTGTAATAGACACGCTCTTTATTTATTGCAGGTTCTTTATTGAAGACACATGATGACACACTATTCTTGAGGCTTAGACTGCTCTAGCTCTGACCGAATGTCAGAAAGCTGACGAGTCAGGTCTTTTAGATCTCGATACATTTGGTTTGAGACGTTGGCCGATGGAGATGAGGGTGGAGTAGAGGAAAAGCCTGATGGGTTTGAGAAGTCAGTTGCTGAGTCTGACGGCTGACCCAGGAGCGTCTCGACCATTTGTCGTGCCTCTAGCTCTTTTTTCGCGCCCTCAACCGCCCATTCTTCAGACAAGATGGTAAAGTCTCCGCTGAGCTTGGCAACGTTTTCGTCGCGCTTTTGGGAGTCTTGTAGAGTTTCAACGAAGAAACTCGTTGCACCG